>NZ_JADDIL010000034.1:0-94083 GCF_020826795.1 Microtetraspora sp. AC03309
AGGGCGGGGATCGGGGGCACGATCGGCGCGCGGTCCAGGCGGCGCCGAGCCCGCGCGACCTGCGCGGCTTCTTCACCGTGGCGATCGGCCAGCTCGTGTCGATGGTCGGCAGCTCGCTCAGTTCGTTCGGCCTCGGAGTGTGGACCTTCCAGCGCAGCGGCGCGGTCTTCGACTTCGCGCTGGTCACGATGCTGGCGTTGCTGCCCTCCGTACTGATGGGGCCGGTCGGCGGCGCGGTCGCCGACCGGTACGACCGGCGGCGGATCATGCTGGTCTGCGACGCGCTCAACGGACTCGGCATGGCCGCCGTGGCGCTCCTGCTGTGGCTGGACCGGCTCGACTTCGTCGTGGTCTGCGGCATCGTGACGCTCACCTCGGTGGTCACGGCGTTCCACCGGCCCGCGTACCTGGCCGCGATCGCCCAACTGGTGCCGAAGCCGTACCTGCCGCAGGCCAACGCGCTGGCGCAGGCGGGTATCGGCCTGGGCAACCTGGTCGCCCCGCTGGCGGGAGGCGCGCTCGTCGCGCTCGCCGGGCTGCCCGTCGTGGTCGGCGCCGACGTGGTGACGTTCGCGGTCGCGTTCTTCTCCCTGCTCGCCGTACGGATCCCGGACCGGATGTTCCGGCGCAGGGAGGAGTCGTTCCGCGCGGCCGTGGCCGGTGGATGGCGGTTCTTCGTCCGGCGGCCCCCGCTGATGGTGATGGCCGGGTACTTCATGGTCGTCAACTACTTCACCGCGCTGACGCTCGCCGTGGTCTCGCCGATGGTGCTGTCTCTCGGGGACGCCACGGACCTGGGCGTGGTGACGGCCGTCGGCGGCCTCGGCGCGGTGCTCGGCAGCGTCGTGATGATGGTCTGGGGAGGCACCCGGCGGCTGGCCGACGGGATGGTCGGGTTCGTGGCCGTGGCGGGCCTGGCGACGGTGCTGGTCGGGCTGACCGGCGCGCTGGCGGTGGTCCCGCTCGTCGCCGTCGGCCTGGCGCTGCGCTGGGGTGCCACCAGCGTGATCAACGCCCACTGGCTGTCGATCATCCAGCTCAAGGTCAGGATCGAGTTGCAGGGCCGCGTGCTGTCCACGAACCAGATGCTGGCCACCGTGATGACCCCGGTCGGGTACCTCACCGCGGCGCCGCTCACCACCTGGTCGGAGTCGCTGACGGGGGCCGCGACGGGGCCGGCCATCGGGGTGCTCCTGGGCGCGTCCGGCGTGCTGCTCTCGCTGTGGGGCGTCGCCGGGCTGCGGATCAGGCGGTTGCGCCACATCGAGGACGAACTGCCGGACGCCCTGCCGACGGCGGTGATCAGCACCGATCTCGACGAGCTCCAGGAGGAGGCCGACCGGCACGCCCTGGCCGGGTGACCGGCGGGCGGGTCACATCGCGGTGCGGGCGGACCACAGCTCGGGGAAGACCTCCCGGCGCATCGAGCGCTCCAGCCAGCCCGCACCGCTGGAGCCGCCCGTGCCGATCTTGGCGCCCATCGTCCGCCGCACCGACATCAGGTGCCGGTACCGCCACTCGGAGAACCGCTCGGACATGTCGGTGAGCGTCTCCGCCAGCTCCCACAGCTCGTCGCCGGGCCCGTGCTCGGTGTAGACGCGCACCCATGCGGCCTCCACCACCGGGCTCGGCGTGTACGGCTCCGCACGGTCGCGGGCGAGCGTCTCGGCGGGGATCGGGTGGCCGTGCCGGGACAGCAGGGCCAGCACGGCGTCGTACAGGCTCGGCGCGCGCAGCGCCTCCAGCAGTTCCCGGTAGTGTTCCGGGCTGCCCCGGTGCGGCCTCGTCAGCGGCTCCGACTTGTTGCCGAGCAGGAACTCCACGTGGCGGTACATCGCCGACTGGAATCCGGACCCCTCGCCCAGGCTGTCCCTGAAGGCGTTGAACTGGGGCGGGGTGAGCGCGCCGAGCGCCGACCAGGCGACGTTCAGCACCTCCAGGTAGCGCGTGACGCGGCGCAGGACGACGGTCGCGGCGGTGACGTCGTCCTCGTCCAGCCGCCGTACGGCGAGGCGCAACTCGGCCCGGATCAGCCCGAAATACAACTCCATGACCTGCGTGGTCACCAGGAAGGCGGGCTCCTCGGGGACGTCGGTCCGCGGCCGCAGCAGCGTGTGCAGGACGTCGGTGCCGACGTACTCGTCGTAGGGCGTGCCGTGTGCGAAGTCCACCGTGGGCGATCTCATGTTCCCTCCTCGTTCTCTTTCAATGATCTGCGACTACGGCAAAGCATGAAATAGCATGTGAAAGGCGATATGGCCGAGATGCTTTACGATCGGAAGCCAAATCGGCCGTTCACCTTTCACCTCTGCTCGTCTCTGCTCGTCTCTACGAGCTCGGCCCCGCGAGCTCATCCACCGGAGGGTGTGGTCATGGACACGATGGACTGGGCGATCCTGGCCGAGCTGCAGGCGGACGCGCGGCTCTCCTACAGCGAGCTGTCCCGCCGGGTGCACATGTCGGCCCCCGCCGTGGCGGAGCGGGTCCGGCGGCTGGAGGAGACCGGGGTGATCTCGGGCTACCACGCCCATGTGGACCTGGCGGCGGCCGGGCGGACGGTGCGCGCGCTGATCCGCATGTCCTGCTACGGCGCGCGCTGCGTGCTCCGGGACGAGCAGGCCCTGGCCCGTCCGGAGATCCTCCAGGTGTACCGGGTCACCGGCGACACCTGCTGCCTGCTCCTGGTCGCGGTGCCGTCGATGGGCGAGTTCGAGGCGCTGATCGACCGGCTCGCGCAGTACGGCAGGCCGTCCAGCACGATGGTCCTGTCCAGCCCGGTGCCCTGGCGCCCGGTCACCGCCCCTCCCGCCCCGCACCATCGGGATCGCCAGGACGCCGCCGAACCATGGTGAAGCCGCCTCGCGGCGGACGTTCCGGAGGATGTTCAGGGGTGGACGTTCACGATGAGGTGTAGTGGTCCTCCTGGGCGATCCGGCGGCTGAGCAGGCGGCGCGGACCGGGGCCGACGTCCCCCAGCCGGTCGTCCAGGTTGCGCAGCGCGCATCTGTCGAGGGACAGGCAGCCGCACCCGATGCAGTCGGACAACCGGTCACGCAGGCGGACGAGCTGGTCGATGCGGGCGTCGAGCTCGGCCCGCCACTCGGTGGACAGCCGCGCCCAGTCCTCCGGAGTCGGCGTCCGGCCTTCGGGGAGCGTCTCCAGCGCCTCGGCCACGACGCGCAGGGGGATGCCGACCCGCTGCGCCACGCGGATGACCGCGACCTGGCGCAGCGTGTCCCGTGAGTAGCGGCGCTGGTTCCCTGCCGTCCTGCGGCTGGTGATGAGGCCCTTGGCCTCGTAGAAGTGCAGGGCGCTCACCGCGACGCCGGACCGCTCCGAGAGCTGCCCCACGGTGAGCTCCTTGATCTCCAGGGGGAGTTTGGGCATGCGCCGATCATACGACTTGACCTCAATATTGCTTGAGGTTCCAGGATCGACCGCATGACGACACACGAGGAGAGAATCGACCCCGTCGGACACCGTCCGGCCGGCGGGCGTGAATGGGCCGGGCTCGCCGTACTGGCACTTCCCGCCCTGCTCGCGTCCCTTGAACTGACCGTGACACATCTCGCGCTGCCCGCCATCGGCAGGGACCTGTCCGCGAGCAGCACCGAGCTGCTGTGGATCGTGGACGTGTACGCGTTCCTGCTCGCGGGGTCGCTCATCACCATGGGCGCGTGGGGCGACCGGATCGGACGCCGCCGTCTGCTCCTGATCGGCGCCGCCGCGTACGGTGCCGCCTCGGTGCTCGCGGCGTACGCGTCCGGCGCCCCGGCGCTGATCGCGGCCCGCGCCCTGATGGGGGTCGCGGGCTCGACCCTGATGCCGTCCACGCTGTCCCTCACCGCGACCATGTTCCGCGACCCCCGGCAGCGGACGGTGGCGGTCGGGATCATCGTCGCCAGTGTCTCCGCCGGCACCGCGATCGGACCCCTGGTGGGCGGATGGCTGCTGGAACGCTACTGGTGGGGGTCGGTCTTCCTGCTGGGCGTCCCGGTGATGGCGTGCCTGCTGCTCGCCGGCCCCCTCCTGCTGCCGGAACACCGCGATCCGTCGGCGGGCCGGATGGACGCCGTCAGCGCGCTGTCGTCCCTGGCCGCCGTCCTGCCGGTGGTCTACGGGCTCAAGCGGATCGCGGCCGACGGCCCGGACCCGGTCTCCGTACTGGCTGTCCTGGCCGGTGGCGTTTTGGCGGTGTTGTTCGTGCGCAGGCAGCGTGGCCTCGCCGACCCGTTCGTCGATCCGCGCCTGTTCGCCGACCGGGCGTTCAGCACGTCGGCGGGCACGCTGGCGCTCGGCATCTTCGTGCTGTGGGGGTCGAACTACGCCGTCGCGCAGTATCTCCAGCTCGTGCACGGGCTGTCGCCGCTGGACGCGGGGCTGTGGACGGCGCCGTCCGCCGTCGGCGTCATCGCCGGGTCCATCCTCGCGCCGAGGATCGTCCGCCGGGTCCGCCCGGCGGCGGTCATCGGCGCGGGCCTGGCCGTGTCGGCCGTCGGGTACGGCATGCTCACCCAGGTGAGCGAGCCGGGTGGCCTCGGCCTGCTCGTGTCCGGGGCCGTCGTCGTCTCCGCCGGGCTGGGCCCGATGATGGCGCTGGCCACCGACATGGTCGTCGCCGCCGCGCCACGCGAGCGCGCCGGAGCCGCGGCGGCGATCTCCTCGACGGCACCCCAGCTCGGCGGGGCTCTCGGGATCGCGGTACTCGGCAGCGTCATCACCGCCGTCTACCGCGGCGAGATGTCGGAGAGCGTCCCGCCCGGTGTCCCCGCCGCCGTGGCCGCCGCCGCCCGGGACAACCTGGGCGCGGCCGTGTCCGCGGCGGGCACGTTGCCCGGCCGGTTGGGCGCCGAGACGCTCGACCTGGCCCGTGAGGCGTTCACGCATGGATTTCACCTGACCGCCACGATCAGCGCGGTGCTGATGGGCGGAGCCGCCGTCCTGGTCACGGTCCTGCTCGGACGCGCCGTCTCACCGCTTCATGCCACACCGCCCCGGTCCTCGTGACGCGGCCGTCCGGCGGGCCGGACGTCACGGGTCCGGTGGCAGCCGGGCGGCACGGGAGTGGAGATAGCGTTGCTCGGGCAGGCTGGCCGTACGGCGTGCGGCCAGCAGGTAGCACTCACGGGCGGCGACATGGTCCCCGGCCATCTCCAGCAGATGGGCGCGCACGGCGTGGAGGCGGTGGTGAGCGGCCATCCGATCGTCGTCCTCCAGCGTCCGCAGCAGGTCGAGCCCGGCTCGGGGCCCCTCGGTCATCGCGACGGCGACGGCGCGGTTGAGGGTGACCATCGGGTTGGGCGCGACTCGTTCGAGGATCCTGTACAGCACGGCGATCTGCCGCCAGTCGGTGTCCTCCGGCTTGGGGGCGTGGACGTGCACCGCCGCGATGGCCGCCTGGAGCTGGTACGGCCCGAGCGGGGACCGGGCCATGGCGTCGGTGACCAGCGCGGTGCCCTCCTCGATGGCCGCGGCGTCCCACAGCGTACGGTCCTGTTCCTCCAGGGGTACCAGGGCGCCGTCGTCCGTGGTGCGGGCCGGGTGCCGCGCGTCGGTGAGCAGCATGAGCGCCAGCAGCCCGGCGACCTCGCCGTCGTCGGGCAGCAGCCGGCGCAGCATCCTGGCCAGCCGGATCGCCTCCCCTGTCAGGTCGTGGCGGTGCAGGTCGGGACCGGAGGTCGCCGCGTAGCCCTCGTTGAAGATCAGGTACAGCACGTGCAGCACCACGCGCAGCCGCTCGGCCCGCTCGTCCTCCGGCGGCATCCCGAACGAGGCGCCCGCGTCCCTGATCTGCTTCTTGGCCCGGCTGATACGCGGGCCCATGGTCGCCTCGGGCACGAGGAAGGCGCGGGCGATCTGCGCGGTGGTCAGGCCGCCGACGGCGCGCAGGGTCAGCGCGACCTGGGAAGCCGGAGTCAGCGCGGGATGGCAGCACAGGAAAAGCAGGGTCAGCGTGTCGTCCCCGCCCGGCGGCCGCTCCTCCTCCGGCCCCGGCGCGAGACGCTCGTCGTACGGCGTGCGGGCGGCCACGGCGGCCTCCCTGTCGCGCCGCGCCTGGTCTCCGCGCATCTGGTCGATCACCCGGCGCCCGGCGACGGTGGTCATCCATGCCTGGGCGTTGCGGGGCACCCCCTCGACCGGCCACTGCAGCGACGCGGCGAGCAGCGCCTCCTGGACGGCGTCCTCACAGGTCTCGAACTGGCCGTACCTGCGGACGAGTAGGCCGAGGACCCGCGGCGCCAGCTCGCGCAGCAGGTCCTCGATCTCCGTTGTCGTCGTCACATTTCCATTCCGGCCGAGAACATGACCGGCCGCACCTCGATGCCCAACCCGGGAACCGCGGCGTCCGGGATCATGGCGGCCAACTCGATCGCCCGTTCCCTGCTCTCGCAGTCGACCAGGTAGAAGCCGGCGAGGTACTCCTTGGCCTCCAGGTACGGCCCGTCGGTCACGGCCGGGTTCCCGTCGCGGACGCGGACGACCGCGCTGGTGGACGGGTCGGCCAGCGCCTGGGTGCCGATCATCTCGCCGGACTCCTGGATCGTCTTGATGAATCCGCCGTGGCCGTTCATCACGTCCTGGCGCTCCTCCTCGGTCAGCGCGTCCCAGATCTGCGGGTTCATGTGCATGATCAACAGGAACTGCACGTCGTTCTCCTCGCTGTCGTTCGTACGACGTCCGTGGTGCCCCCGATGGGCGCCCTCATAGATGAGTCGTGGCGGGCGACGCGGTTTTGACATCCCCGCGGCATCTCCTCCGGACGACTTTCCGGCATTCCCCCGGACGTGCTTACGGACGTCCGCGCATACATTCAACCCGGCGTCCGCCCGGGTTTCCCGAGGACCCGCATGTCGCGCGCCAGGATCCCCGCGGCCGGGCGCAAGAATCGGCTTCCCGCTCCGACCCCCTGTGGGGGGACCGCGAATCTGCGCGGACCATTCGAGTCGACGAGGAAGGACATCTCATGCCCCAAGCTCCGAAAGCGGGCTGGCGCGAATGGGCCGGACTGGCGGTGCTGACGCTGCCCACGTTGCTGGTGGCGCTGGACATCAACTCACTGTTCCTGGCCCTGCCACATCTGAGCGCGGATCTCGGCACCAGCGGCGCCGAACAGCTGTGGATCACGGACATCTACGGGTTCATGGTCGCCGGTCTCGTCGTCACGATGGGCACCCTCGGCGACCGGATCGGTCGCCGCAGACTGCTCCTGATCGGCGGGACCGCCTTCGGTCTCGCCTCGCTGCTGGCGGCGTACTCCGTCAGCCCGGCGATGCTGATCGGCTCCCGCGCGGTCCTGGGCGTCGCGGGGGCCACCCTGATGCCCTCGACCCTGGCACTGATCGGCTCCATGTTCCGGGACGCGGCACAGCGGGGCACGGCCATCGCGATCTGGGCGACCTGCCAGTTCGCGGGCGCGGCCCTCGGGCCCGTGCTCGGCGGGGTCCTGCTGCAGCACTTCTGGTGGGGGTCGGTGTTCCTGCTGGCCGTGCCGATCATCGTCATCCTGCTGCTGGCCGGGCCGCTCCTGCTGCCCGAGTTCCGCAACCCGGACGCCGGACGGCTCGACCCGGCAAGCGTCGCCCTCTCACTGCTCGCGATCCTGCCGATCGTGTACGGCATCAAGCAGCTCGCGGTCACCGGGGCCGGCCTGTCGGCCGTGCCACTGTCGGCGATCATCATGGGAGCCGTCTTCGCGGTGGTCTTCGCCCGCCGCCAGATGCGGCTGGACCATCCGCTCCTGGACCTGCGCCTGTTCGCGCGGCGCTCGTTCCGCCTGATCCTGATCGCGCTGGCGCTCGCCGGGGTGGCCATGGCCGGAACCGGCCTGCTCGTGACGCAGTATCTCCAGAGCGTCCTCGGGTTCGCCCCGGCGGAGGCGGCGCTGTGGTTCGCGCCCATGGGACTGGCCGTGGCCCTGGGCACCATGCTGACCCCGATGATCGTACGGTGGCTCTCCCCCACCGCGGCCATCGCGGGCGGGCTGGCACTGTCCGCGGCGGGCACGGGACTGCTCGCCCTGGTCACCCGGGCCGACGGCGACGCGCAGGGGCCGGTCCTCATCGTGGCGGGCATCGCCGTACTCGCGCTGGGCACCGGGCCGTTGTTCGCGCTCGGCACCGACATGGTGGTCGGATCGGTCCCGCCGGAGCGGGCCGGTTCGGCGGCGGCGACGTCGGAGACCAGCAACTACCTCGGGGGGACGCTCGGCGTGGCCGTCCTCGGCACCGTCGGCGCGGCCGTCTACCGTCATCACATGTCCGGAGCCGTCCCGTCGCGGGTTCCGGCCGAGGCGGCGCGGGCCGCCCGCGAGACCGTCGCGGGCGCCAACGGCGCGGCGGCGGGCCTGCCCGGCGAGGAGGCGGCCGAGCTCCTGCACGCCGCGCACGACGCGTTCACCGGCGGGCTGGTCACCGTCAGCCTGATCGGCGTGGTCCTCTTCGCCCTCCTCGCGCTCCTCATGACACGCCTGCCCCGGCGGAGCGGTCACGACGGGGACACCGCCGACGCCGTCGAGGGGAGCGCCGTGGGCGAGCCCGACGCGACCGCCGGGCAGGCACGGGGGGCACACCGGGACGCGTGACGACCCGGCCGACGATCACGGTCTCCGCGCCGTTCACGCCGAGGGGACCGGGATCGTCGGTGATGAACCGGTGGCGATGCGACAGGTCCCCGATCCAGACCGCCGCGTGCAGGCTGGAGGGCCGCCGGTGGCGAACGCGCCGTGCACAGCCGAGTGCGCGGAGGTCTTGACGCGGGGACCCTCGTGGCGTTTTCATTAGGAAAGTTTCCTAATGGAAGTGAGGCATCGCCACATCGGCGTCACAGCAGCGGATGCACCTCGGGGTGCGCGTCCCACCAGCGTCCGAAGACGGGATTGTCGTCCACATGGTCGGTGAAAGCGGCGGCGAGGCCGCGATAGATCGCCCCGGCGGTCGCGTCGCTCAGGCGATCCCTGCGCCACGCGACGAGCAACCGGGCGACCTGCGGCTCTCCGGCGAGAGGCCGTACGACGGTCCCGTCCGGCGCGGGCCAGGAGGGATCGACCAGGCGCACGCCGTGCCCGTCCGCGACCAGCGGCCGCGCGGCTCCGCTCGGGGCCTCGAAGCGTATGTCGGGTTCGAAGCCCGCCGCGCGGCACGACGCCCGCAGCGCCGCGAGGGAGCCGTCGTCGGCGCCCGGCGGGCTGATCCAGGACTCGTCCTTGAGGTCGGCCAACCGGATCTCCTCGTTCCCCGACAGCGGGTGCGCGGCGGAGAGTGCGACAAATATCGGATACCGGGGGACCAGCGTCCTGCTGACGACCGGCGCCGCCAGCATGACGTCGAATCCCTCGATCACCCCGAGCAGTGCCGCGTCGAGACGGCCGTGGGTGAGCGCCTCGGCCAGCAACACCGCGGAGGGCTCGATGCGCAGTGAGATCTCGCGTCCGGGAAGCGCGTCGCCGACGCGGTTGACGATGCTCCCCACGCAGGCCACGTGCACCGATCCCAGCCGGAGGGAACCCGCCGCGCCGGAAGCTCCGCGCAGGTCACCGAACAGCGTGTCGACCTCCGACAGCACGATCCGGGCGCGGGCGATGACCTGGTCGCCCAGCGGTGTCGGCTCCACGCCGGAGCGGCTGCGGACGAAGAGCGCGCCTCCGACGAGACTCTCGACCCGGCGCAGCAGGTTGGTCATGGCCGGCTGGGAAAGCCCCACCTGGGCAGCGGCCCTTGTCAGGCTGCCCGACTCCGCTATCGCGCAAATCATACGGAGATGCCGGATATCGAGATCCATAACCGAGAATTATGCGACAACTAATAACAGCCGGCCGGGTTCCCCGGACAAACTGCCGCGTATAACTCCCCAATCCCTCTCCCGACGCTCACCGAAAGGAAGTCCGGGGACCACTCGGCCGTGGATCACGGCCATGCCCGGCGCCCGTTCCCGGGCCGCCGCGAAGGAGCGCGACATGGTCCTGACCACGGCTGATCTCCACCCCGGAACCGAGCCATGGACATCCCGGCGAACCTGAGCGACGGCGGCTTCCCCGCCTGGCCGTTGCCGCTGGACGCGACGTGCGCCGAGTTCGCACGGTCGGCCGTACGATCCGTGTACCGCGAGTTCGGCATGCCGCGCGACCTGACCTGCGACGCCACGGTGATCGCCTCAGAGATCGCCACGAACGCGCTGCTGCACGCGTACCGGGCTGAACGGACATCATCGGGAGCGGGCCGACCGGAGCTGTGGGCCTACCTGCGGCGGCACACCGGCCCGGAAATCGTGATCAAGGTGTTCGACCCCGTGCCATGGACGGGACCCGCCCGCCGCCCGCCGCGGTCGGCGCCGACGGACGCCACCGGCGGGCGCGGGCTGCACCTGGTGGACGCCCTGACCGCGGAGCACGGCGGGCGCTGGGGCATCCACCCGACACGCGGTCGCCTGGGCGCGGCGCCGAGTCCGGGAAAGGTGGTCTTCTTCACCGTTCCTCTGCCCGCCCAGGCGACGATGCCGCCGGCACTGCCGCGACCGAGGTCCCGCCGCAGGTCCGCCGAGCGGATACACACGCTGCTCACGGCCCGTGGTCTCCGGTCGCATCTGGCGGCCGACCGGAGCGTGCTGCACGCCGGCGCCGGGTGGCAGGTGTGGATCCGGGAGGAGTCGATCTCCTACCACCTGCCCGGCCGCGAGATCGCGTGGCTCCCCGCGTCGGACGAGATCGAGGTCGTCGAGCGGGTCGTCCGCCACAGCGAGGAGTTCACCCCGGTCTGCTCCCCCACGGCGCTCCCCCTGTAACACGGCCTCCCTCCGGCTCTTTCCCTACCGGGATTCCATTTCCGCGCAGAGGTCGTGGTTGAGGAGCACGCCGATTGGCGAGCCATAACCAACAATTATGTCCGCCTTTATGGCCGCTGGTCGGATTTCGTCACCAAACTACGGGCTGCACACCCCCTTCGATCCTCCGGATGTGAAACCCCGGAGCCACGCGGCCCGCGTACGCGGAGCCTCTTGCCCGAACACCCAACCTCACGCTCGTTCTTCGACACCCCCCGGAGGTTGCACGTGAGAATCACCTCACCCCTGCGCGCGCTCAGAAGACCACCGCTGCTCGCCCTCGTCCTCGGTCTGGGGCTCCTGCTCCAGCCGGCCGCGATCTCGGCGGCTCGCGCGGACGCCAGACCCGCGCCGGTCCCGGCGCTGACCGCCGACGACGGGGCCCGGCACGTCCAGCGCTCCCCGCTCCCGATCAGGGACCGCGCGCCGCTCCCCTCGTCCACCGACCACCTGCGGCAGGACTACGACCTGCCCGAGTCCGCCCCGACACACCCCCGGCCGTCGCTGAAGTCCAGGTCGGCCGCATCGGCCAAGGCCGCCGCCGCCGCGTGCAACGTCAGCGACTTCACCGGCCGTACCGGAAGCGCCCTCGTCCAGCAGATCACGTCCTCCACCACGGACTGCGTCAACACCCTCTTCAACCTGACCGGGGGCGACGCCGCGGCCGCGTTCCGCGAGGCGCAGATGACCAGCGTCGCGTACGGCCTGCGCGACAACGCGGTGAACTACCCCGGTGACAACAGCACCGGCACCGCGCAGCTCGTGCTGTACCTGCGGGCGGGTTACTACGTGCACTGGTACAACCCGTCCACCGTCGGCTCGTACGGGTCGACGCTGAAGACCGCGATCCGGGCCGGCCTGGACGCGTTCTTCGGCAACTCCCGCTCCTCGACGGTCAGCGACGCCAACGGCGAGGTGCTCGCCGAGGCGGTCATGCTGATCGACAGCGCCGAGGAGAACGACCGCTACCTGTACGTCGTGAAGCGGCTGCTGAGCGGCTACACCAGCGCCTACGACGCCCACTGGTGGATGCTGAACGCGGTCAACAACGTCTACACGGTGCTCTTCCGGGGCCACCAGGTGCCGGCGTTCGTCACCGCGGTCCAGGCCGACCCCAGCGTCCTGGACACGCTCGACTCCTTCGCCGTGAACCACCTCGACCTGCTCGGCACGGACCGCGCGTACCTGACCTCCAACGCGGGCCGTGAGCTCGGCCGTTTCCTGCAGCACTCCGCGCTGCTGTCCACGGTCCGGCCGCTGGCCAGGGACCTCCTCCAGCGCAGCGCCATCACCGGGAGGACCGCGCCGCTGTGGGTCGGCGTGGCCGAGATGACCGACAGCTACGACAAGGCCAACTGCTCCTACTACGGCACCTGCGACCTGCAGGCGCGGCTCGCGGCCAGCGTCCTGTCCATCACGTACTCGTGCGGTTCGAGCATCAGAATCCGCGCCCAGGACATGACCTCCGCGCAGCTCGCCGACTCCTGCGCCAGCCTCACCAACCAGGACGCGTACTTCCACACCCTGGTCAAGGACGGCGGCACGCCGGTCGCGAACGACAACAACACGACGATCGAGGTCTGCGTCTTCGACTCAAGCACGGACTACCAGACCTACGCCGGCGCGATGTTCGGCATCGACACCAACAACGGTGGCATGTACCTGGAGGGCGACCCCGCCGCCGCGGGCAACCAGCCGCGGTTCATCGCCTACGAGGCCGAGTGGGTACGGCCGGCGTTCCAGATCTGGAACCTCAACCACGAGTACACCCACTACCTCGACGGCCGGTTCGACATGTACGGCGACTTCAGCGCCGGGGTCACCACCCCGACCATCTGGTGGATCGAGGGGTTCGCCGAGTACGTCTCGTACTCCTACCGGAACGTCGCCTACGACGCCGCGATCGCCGAGGCGGCGAACCGGACGTACGCGCTGAGCACCCTGTGGGACACCACCTACTCGCACGACACCACGCGCATCTACCGGTGGGGCTACCTGGCGGTGCGGTACATGTTCGAGAAGCACGCGGCCGACGTCGCCACCGTCCTCGGCCACTACCGCTCCGGGAACTGGAACGGCGCGCGCACCTTCCTGACGAGCACGATCGGCGGCCGCTACGACGGCGACTGGTGGACGTGGCTGGCCGCGTGCGCGTCCGGCTCCTGCTCGGGCGGCGGGAGCGGCGGCAACCAGGCGCCGGTGGCGGGCTTCACGTTCACCGCGAGCGGTCTCGGCGTGACCTTCACCGACACCTCGACCGACTCCGACGGCACGGTCTCCTCGCGCCGCTGGGACTTCGGTGACGGCTCGTCGTCCACCTCGGCGAACCCCTCGCACACGTACGGCACGGCCGGCACGTACACGGTGACGCTGACCGTCACCGACGACGACGGCGCGACCGGGACGGCCACCCGGCAGGTGACGGTGTCGTCAGGGGGCGGATCCGTGCCCGAGTGCACCTCGGCCGACACCCGTGAGCTGGGCAAGAACTGCCGGCGGAGCAATGTGTCGGCGACCTCCGGCAACTACGCCTACTTCTACCTGTACGTCCCGGCGGGCACCGCGAGGCTCGTCATCACCTCGTCGGGCGGCACGGGGAACGCCGACCTCTACTACAGCGCCAGTGCCTGGGCCACGAAGACGGCGTACAGCCAGCGGTCGACCGGCTCCGGCAACAGCGAGACCCTGACGGTCACCGGACCGGCCGCCGGCTACCACTACGTCAGCCTGTACGCGAACGAGAACGTCAGCGGGGCCGCGGTGAAGGTCGAGTACTGACGCTCGACCACCGTTCGGTGGCACCGGATCCCCGGCCGGGATCGGACCTCGTGTCCGGTCCCGGCCTCCGTGTCAGACGCTCTCGCCCTTGATCAGAAGGTGGTGGGAGTCCTGCAGCCCTTCGGGAAGGTCGTCCGGCGAGAACCAGCCCGCCTCCAGGATCTCGAAGCCGTCGGTCCTGAGCGTGCCGCCGAGGAACTCGGCCTCGTAGGCCACCTCCACCCGCAGCCGGAAGCCGCTCCGGAGATGGACGAGCCGGTGCGCGCGGACGTCCAGTCCGGTCTCCTCGCGGACCTCGCGGACGACCGTCTCCTCGAACGTCTCCCTCCTTTTCGCGTAGCCCGACGGCAGACCCCACTGGCGCCCCTCCGGCCACAGCCGGTGCTTCAGGAGGAGCACCCGCCCCTCGGAATCGCGTACGACGCCGGTGACGCCGACCATGAACGTGGCGTGGGCCAGCCACAGCAGACGCCACTGCATCGGGCCGCGGATGGCCCGCCACAGGCGGGCGATGAGCCTCTTCACGTCGTTCACCTCGGGTGGTCCTGCCGATCGATGGCCCGTCAACGATGGCGTAACCACCACGCGTTTTCCACTCGGCACGGACTCCCACCGCCGTACGCTCCCGGCCCGATGCGGAGCCCGCCCGCGTCATGCGTCCGCCGGTCGGGGGAATCCCGCGGGCAGCGGGCGGGAGTGCAGCACGTCGAGCCGCGAGACCGCCCGGGTCAGCACAACGTAGAGCCGGTTGAGACCGCGTTTCTCCGCCTCGACGATGTCCGCCGGCTCGGCGACGATCACGTGGTCGTACTCCAGCCCCTTGGCCAGCGACGCGGGCAGCACGGTGACCCGGGCATGGCCATCGGCCATACCAGACCGACCGGATAGACCGGCGAGTTCAGACAGGTCGGGCAGGCCGGATGATTCGCCCGGGACGCCGCCGCCCGCCGGTTCTCCCCGCGGCACCCGATTCAGCTCTTCCGCCAGCGCGGTCGCCAGGGCGCCCACGGCCGCGGCATCGGCGATCACGGCGATCGAGCCGTCATGCCGGAGGGCGTCGCGCACGGCGGCGACGGTCGCCTCAGTGAGGTCGGGCACCCGCGTGACGCGAAGACGGCCGTCGCCACGGAAGGAACGCGTCGGCGGCACGTCCACCTCCAGCATGTCCAGCAGCCGGTTGGCGAGCCGGGCGACCGCGCCGGGGACGCGGAAGCCGGTCGTCAGCGCGATCACCGACGCCTCCGGCTTGCCCAGATGCGCGAGCAGGTGCCGCCAGTCGCGGGCGGCCCACGGCGTCGTGCCCTGCGCCAGGTCGCCGAGCACGGTGATCGAGCCGTACTCGCTCCTGCGGGCGATGACCCGGCACTGCATCGCGGACAGATCCTGCGCCTCGTCGACGATCACATGGCCGTAGCCCTCGGGGCGTCGCAGCAGACCGGCGACCTCGTCGATGAGCACCGCGTCGGCTGCGGACCACCGGGCGCTCTTGAATGTGCGCGGCGGGCTCGCCCACCGGATCGCCGCCTGCTCGTCCGGCGTCAGGACACCCTCGGCGGCCCTCGCCAGCACGGCGGGGTCGCCGAGCACCTCCGCCACGACCTCCTCCGGTCGTACGGCGGGCCACACCGCGTCCAGGAACGGGGTGGCCGCACGGGACATCCTGCGCGTCCAGACCGCGTTGAGATTCTGGCCGCGAGCCTCCGCCTGCCGTCCCAGCACGGAGACGATCCGGGACAGGACACGCTCGCGTCCCACGGCGTACGGCGTGGCCTCGCGCCGGGTGTCGTCCACGATGCGGCGCAGTTCCTCCTCGGAGACCCGCAGGCGAGAGGAGCCGTCGGCCACGCTGACCGGCCCGGCCGGCTTTCGCACGCGGCCGTACAGCGCCCGGCGCAGCACGGTGGCCATGCGGACGTCGTGCTTGACGGCGGCCGCCGCGTCGCCGTCCTCGGCCCGCGCCGGGCTCCCGCCCAGCAGCCGCTCCATGGTGGTCTGCTCGACGTCCACCTCGCCGAGCACCGGAAGCACCGCCGATATGTAGTGCAGGAACGCCGGGTTGGGCCCCAGCACCAGGACTCCTGTGCGGGAGAGCCGCTGCCGGTGGGCGTACAGCAGAAAGGCGGCCCGGTGCAGGCCGACGGCGGTCTTCCCCGTGCCCGGGGCGCCCTGGACGCAGATCGACTCCTCCAGTCCGGCGCGTACCAGGTCGTCCTGTTCGGGCTGGATGGTGGCCACGATGTCGCGCATGGGGCCGACGTGGGGGCGCTCGATCTCCGCCGCGACGATCCGGCCGCCGGCTCCCCCGTCCTCACCCCGGCCGCCGGCTCCCTCGTCCTCACCCCGGTCGAGGTGCTCGTCCTCGTATCCGGTCAGCTCGTTCTCCGCCCAGCCGAACCGGCGGCGTACGGCGAGGCCCTGCGTGGCACGCGCGCCGGCCCGGTAGAACGACCGGGCGACCGGGGCACGCCAGTCGATCACCATCGGCTGCTCTCCGACACCGCCGGAGATGTGCCGCCGGCCCATGTAGTACCGCCGGCCCCGGTGGTCTCCCGCGTCCGCGCCGGTGCCGAAGTCCATCCGGCCGAAGAACGGCGGCCCGCCGGGCTCCTCGGCAAGCTCCTTGGCCAGGCTCTTGAGGTGACGTCCGAGCCTCTCGGCGCTGTAACGGTCGCCCGCCACCTGTTCGCCGACGATGACGTTCAGCCGGGCGCCGTCCAGCATCGCGCGCAGCGCGGCCCCGCATCGCACGGCGTAGACCTTCTCCTCGTCGAGTTCGCTCATCGCACCACCTTAGATTAACTCGGTTAAGATATTAACCGAGTCAACACGCTTGGTATGCTGGGCGCATGACAGGACTTCGCGGACTCAAGCGGCAGCGGATCCACGAGGCGATCTCCGCGGCGGCGATCTCGCTCTTCCTGGAGCGCGGCTTCGACGAGGTGTCCGTGGCCGAGATCGCGGCGGCGGCGGAGGTCTCCAAGCCCACGCTGTTCAAATACTTCGCGACCAAGGAGGACCTCGTCCTGCACCGCATCGCCGACCACCAGGGCGAGGCCGCACGCGTCGTACGGCGGCGCACTCCCGGTGAGGAGCCGCTGGCCGCGCTGCACCGGCACTTCCTGGACGGGCTGGCACGGCGCGATCCCGTCACCGGCCTCAACGACGACGCCGAGGTCATCGGCTACCACCGGATGGTCTTCTCGACCCCCGGCCTGGCCGCCCGCCTGCTCCATCACATGGCCACGGACGAGGAGGCGCTCGCCGAAGCGCTCGGCGAAAGCATGGACGATCTCACCGCCCGTCTCCTGGCCGGACAGGTGCTCGCCGTCCAGCGGGTGCTGGCGCGGCGCAACTGGCTGGCGCTCGCCGAGGGAACGAGCGCCGAGGACGCCTACCCGTCAGCCGTCGGCGCCGCCGACCGCGCCTTCACCCTGCTCCGTCACGGCCTCACCGCCGCCGACCGGTCTGGTTGATCACGACCTTCAGCGCGTGGTTCTCCGCGGCGTTCGCGAAGACGTCGTACGCCTCCTCCATCTGGCCGAATGTGAACGAGTGGGTGCCCAGGTTCTCGGCCGGGATCCGGCCGTTGGCGACCATCGTGAGCAACGTGGGAATCGACACCGTGTCGACCAGCCCCATGGTCAACTTCACGTTCCGGATCCACATGTCCTGCATCGGCAGTTCCACCGGAGAGCCGTGCACGCCGGCGTTGGCGATCGTGCCGCCCGGCCGTACGAGCGACACCGCGGCCCTGAGCGTGTCCGGATGTCCCACCGCCTCGACGGCCACGTCCACGCCGAGCCCGTCGGTGAGCGCGATGACGTCGGCGACCGCGCCGGGCCCGGCACGTACCGCGTGGGTGGCGCCGAACTCGAGCGCCTTGTCCAGCCGGAACCCGTCGGTGTCGATCGCGACGACTTTGGACGCGCCCCACAGTCCCGCCGTCAGGACCACCGAGAGCCCGACCGCTCCGGCTCCGACCACCGCCACCGTGTCACCCGGGCGTACGTTCCCGGCCAGCACGCCGACCTCGTACCCCGTGGGCAGCGAGTCGGCGAGGAAGATGGCCTGCTCGTTGGTCACGCCCTCCGGTACGGCGTACAGCGAGGTGTCGGCGAACGGCACGCGGACGGTCTCGGCCTGGGTGCCGTCGATGAGGTGGCCGAAGATCCAGCCGATGCCTCCCACGGTCTGGCAGTGCGAGGGCATGCCGCGCAGGCAGTACCCGCATCGGCCGCACCGCGTGACCGCCGGGACGAGCACGCGGTCGCCGACCCGGAACGCCCTGATCGCGTCGCCGACCTCGGTCACGGTGCCGACGGCCTCGTGTCCCAGGATGCGACCTGCGGTCACGGCCGCGACGTCGCCCTGCAGGATGTGCAGGTCGGTGCCGCAGATCGTCGTGGTGTCGACGCGGACGACCACGTCAGTCGGCTCCTGGAGCGTGGCGTCGGGAACGTCCTCCCAGGACTTCGCCCCCGGGCCGTGATATACGAGCGCCTTCATCCCGCTCCCCCGTTGGTCTGGCGCGCACCGGGCCCGTGATCCCACGAGCCGTCCACCGCCGCACGTCCTCGCGGAGAGATCCGCCGAGGAGGCGGCGCGCGATTCCCGGTTCCGGTACCCGCTGGAGTGCCGATTACCCACCGGGCGCCGCCATCCATTCCAGATACCGCAGCCATACCCCCGGGGGTATTGCGCGGACATAGAGAAGGGCCTGAGCCCTTCACGAAGGCTTACGCGAGAGCCAGGAACAACTTCTCCAGCTCGGCGACGCTCATCGGCGGCTGCTCGCCACGCTCCTGTGCGGCCTGGCAGTGCCGCAGGCCACTCGCGACGAGCTTGAAGCCGGCCCGGTCCAGCGCCTTGGAGACTGCGGCGAGCTGGGTGAGCACCTTCGTGCAGTCCTCTCCCGCCTCGATCATCGCGATCACTCCGGCGAGCTGGCCGTGTGCCCGCCGCAGGCGCGTCACCGCGTCGCCGACCATCGCTTCGTTCATCTCCATGCGGCCACCATACCCACGGGGGTATGAGCGGGCAAATTCGTCGCACCGTGCCGAAGACCTCGGCCTCGTGTGCCATGACCTCGGCCACCCGCGAGAGCCCCTCAGCCTCATGCTCCGTTCGCCTTCTTCTCGGCCTCCTCGGCGTGGCGCCGGATCAGCGCCCTCATGAACGGGCCGTCCATCCGGCGCTGCTCGTCGGCGAAGGCGCGCATCGCCGCGACGATCTCCGCGGGCAGCATTCCCTCGGGCACGGGCTCGTCCACCATCTCCCACACGGGATGTGCGAGCGCCGAGTCCACCAGGACAATCGTGGCGAGGGAGGGGTCGGCGGGGATCCGGCCGTCTGGGGGAACGATCACTCCGGTGGAGCCGATGGCGACGAGAGCCGTCCCGTCGGCCTGTCTCGCGATTATCCTGGCCATGATCTCATCAACTCCTGCGTGGAAAACGGTAGTCCCATGGAATCCTCGCGGCGTCGAGAGCCTGCTGTACGTCTGGGGGCGGCGTCTCCACGAACATGACGTGCTCGATGTCCGCGACGGTCACGCCACCGTGGATCTGCGCCTCGACGTACAGCGACCGCAGGAACTTGGGATCTGTGTAATCACGCGCGAGCCCTCGCAGCGACGGCCGCGGCATTCTGTCCCCCACATAACCGCGCGGAAACGCGCCGAACGACACAGGGCGAGGGTCGAGCATCGGGCTGGGCATCGTAATCTTGCGCTCCGTGAGGGAGTCACCCACGCAGATGGTCGTCCGTGTCCGCACCCCAGGCCGAAGCGTGACCTGCGCGTCTCCGTACAAACTGAGGCCACCGGGAAGGGGTGTGTACCGACCGGCTCCGGAGTCGGCCAAGGTAGCCAAGGTGTTGACGTATCCGTAGATAGGCCGCAACCTGGCCGGAAGGTTCGACGGATAGCCGAACCACGCCTCCTCGAAAGCCGCCCGCCTTACGGGATCATAAAGTCCCTCCGATCGAGCGGTCTCGAACTGCGACTTGAATCGGCCATCTCCAAGTACGTTCAGCAGATTTTCTGTCCATATGCCCACGACCACCGGCTTGTCGCCCAGAAGTTCCACCAGCTCGGCCCGCATGATCTCGGTGGCCGCGTCCACCGACAGCCCCTCCTCCTCCGCGAGCAGCTCGATGTTCTTCCGCACCTGCGCGTACTGCTCATAGAAGGCACGCTCTCCCGGATCGGGGACAAGCCTTTCCATCCGCTCGAGAAGGCCGTCGAACTGCGACGAAAGCGCGTCAGCCTCCTGCCGTCTGCCCGACCGGGCAAGCCGACTACGCTCGGCGTCCAGCTCAAGGATGGCCGCGAACCCGTCGGCGATCGCTTCATCCGGCCTCTCGCGCACGAGCGGTCCCGTACGGCCTTCTCCATGGTCGGTTCGCGGAAGGCTCACGTCTGAAGGCGGATGACCACTCCTCCCGGGAGGCTCCTCCCCCGGAGACCTCAGATCAGCGACCTCATCGCCGTCACGGCGCCGCCCGGGAGGCCTCAGATCGGCAACCCAATCCTCAGCGTGCGTACGCCCCGGAGGCCTCAGATCGGCGACCTCGTCACCACCCCCCGAACGTCGTGGATCGCCGCCTCGGCCACCACCGCCGGCCTCCTCACCATCAGAGGTCCGGCGAGCACCGTCCCCATCCCCTGGACGCCGGACATCTGCGGTTTCCGAGCCGTCGGAGGTCCGTACGGACGGGTCCGGAGGCTCGGTCGGTGGTTTCCGCGCCGTGCCGCTCTCCGGAGCCCGTTCCCGCGTCGGGTCCGAGTGATTGATCAACTGGTCGATGTCCGGGCGCGTGCCGGTCGTCGGGGCCTCGTCCACCGGACCGGAAGACCGTGCGCCATCACCCTTCGCCGGCCCGCCCTTCGCAGCCCCGCCCTCCGCGTCCGGCCGTACCGGATCGGGCGTGGCACGCGATGCCCTTCCCTCGGCCCTTCCCTCAGCGGCGCGTGGTTCACCGGCAGTACGCGAGCCTCCATCCGGCCTGGCCGCCGCCCCCTCAGCCCGGCCCCCATCCACCGGTCTGGGAGCTCCTCCGTCGGACCTCGCGGCCCTCCCCTCCGGCCTGGTCACCCCACCGTCCGGGCGGGCCGCCACTCCATCGGGTCTGGCGGCCGTGCCTTCCGGCCGGGCCGCGTCGTGCCCGGGCCGGGCGTCGCCTCCGTCCGCGCGAGTCACGCCCTCCGGCCGCGCCGTGCCGTCAGGCCGGGCCGTCCCATCGTCCGGTGCGTAGTGCGCCAGAGATGTGCTGTCAGCATCCTCGGCCGGCCGGCGCGTGGACGGATCGGCCATCGCCCCGCCCGGCGGATCGGACGTCCCCCCGGACGGCTCACCGGATCGCGGCCCCGCCGACGCATCAGACGATCCCGACAACCGCGCCGGATCCGCCACCGGATCGCCCGACGGGTCCTCAAGGGAACGCGACCCGGACGAGGATGACGTCCGCCCGGAAGGATCCCAACTCGCCCAATGCGCGTCAGCGCCTCCCAGAAAACCTGACGTACCGCCCTTGAGAACCATCTCCCAGTCGAACTGACCCGACAAACCCAAGGACACCGCCGTAGCCCCCGCGTTCGCCACGGCGGACTGCCCCATCATCCCCCACATCGACGTACCAGACGCCGCCACAAACTTCTCAAACATCGACATCTCTGCAGGAGACATCCCCAACCGCAAAGCAGGAGTGGACAACCGCGAAAGGCCACCCGACAACGTCGTGAGGAACGCGCCCGTCAACGCGCCCGTCCCCGCCGAGGCCAGCACCTGCTTCCAATCCACCTCGTCACGACGGGACTGGGTCACCTGCACCACCAGGTCCATCCCACCCACCAGCGCCCCGAACAGACCGACGTTGATCAGCAGCCGCCTCGCAAGCTGGACGACCGTCATCCGCGTCATCACCACACGCGGGCCGATCAGCGCCAGCGAGATCCCACCCCACGGCCCCGCCGCCGCGGCGAGCAGCCACCCGATCTGAAAGATCAGAAACGCGACCGAAAACTTGATCATCCGCTTGGTGTACTGGATCTCCACACCGATCCGGTTGAACTCCAGCGCGACGCGCACCAGGCGCTGGACCAGCTCTGCCTCACGCCCCCCATACACCCGCGCCACATGCTCGGCGAACGCCTTGAGCGCCTCACCGTCCCACTCCCGGCCCAGCCCCTCCGTGGCGCCCCTCCTGGCCCCACCCTTCACCACCAGCCGCGCCGTCGCCGCACACGCGTCCGCCAACCGGAAACACGCCGACTCATCCCCCTTGGGCCAGTCCATCCCCACGACCCAGCCCACCCAGGGTTTCGCCCAGTCCGGGACGAGGAGCCCATCAAGATCCATGTCAGGTTCGCTGCTCCGGATCGTTCGCCTGCTCGGCCCGCTCGTAGTTCGCGGCGTTCTCCCTCAGACGCTCGCTCACACTCCCGACCTCACCGATGTACGCGTCGAACGCATCGAAGATCCCTGTCTTCATCTCAGTCAGGTTCTTCTGGAACTGGGCGCCGTACTGGTCGTCTCCCAGCGGGTTGCCCTCGCGCTGGAACGCCTCGTTCAGCGCGGCACGGACCTCGCCCAGGAAGTCGCGTTCCTCGTCGACGACCTGGGCCTGTCGCTGGAGTTCCACCCAGCGCACGTAGTAGCCGCTACCCCCAGCCGTCGTCACGCCTCACCTTTGATCGAATGCGACAGCTCGGACGGCGACGACTTTCGGTAGACCCGGGGATCGAGCTCGATGTTCCGCACCTGGCCACGCGGACCGACGGTCACGGTGACCATCCCGTCCTCCGAGTGGGAGGTCACGGTCAGCTCGCCCAGCCTGCCGTACATCTCACGGGCCGGCCCGGCCCGGATGTACTCCTCGGTGAGGCTTTCGATCATCGCCTCGCGCGCGTCACTCATCGGCGATCGCCCTGGCACACCGTGAGCGTGTATCGAGCCAGATTCATCGATCACGCAACAAACGGTGGCATCACTCCCGAACCCCCGTCAACGCGACAGCAGCCTCTGTTCCGCGTCAAAAAGTCGGCTCAGATGACCCGGTCTGAATGTCGGGGACGCATACGCGGGTCGGTGGAGACCTCGATCAAGCGACCTCCTGAAGCGGGTCTGATCCGCGGGTGAAGGCGCGGTAGACAGGTGCGAGGATGCCGCGCTGATCGCGTTGCCGGTTTCTGTCGCTACGGTCGAATCGAGCCGTACGAGAGGAGACCATCGCTGTGACCGACAGCGCGACGACAGACACCGGAACGGACGACCCGGCCTTCGGGAGCAGGGTGCGCGGGTGCCTCCTCGGCGGGGCGATCGGCGACGCTCTGGGCGCTCCCGTGGAGTTCGACTCGATCGCCGCCATCCGCCGCGTCCACGGCCAGGACGGGCTGACCGACCTCGTCCACGACAGGCGCGGCGCCGTCGGTCTGATCACCGACGACACCCAGATGACCTTGTTCACCGTGGAAGGGCTGATCCGCGCCCATCTGCGCGCCCGGAGCAGGGGCTTCGGGGGTGCCGAGGTGGCGGTCGTCCGCAACGCCTACCTGCGCTGGCTGGACACCCAGGACCATCGCGTGCCGCCGCCCGCCGACGGCCTCGTACGCACCGGCCGGCTTCGCGAGCAGGCGTGGCTGTACTCCCGCCGCGCGCCCGGGAACGCCTGCCTGTCCGGCCTGCGCACCGAGCTCGGGCCGCTCGCCTCCCCCGGAGCGCCGGGGCCGGTCAATCCCGGCTCCAAGGGATGCGGCACCGTCATGCGCTCGGCCCCCTTCGGCCTGGCCGCCTCCGACGCGCGCCGTGCCTTCCGGCTCGCGGCCGAATGCGCCCAGATCACGCACGGGCACCCCACCGGCTACCTCGCCGCCGGAGCCTGCGCCGCGATCGTCTTCTTCCTCGTACGAGGCGCGCCGCTGGAACACGCCGTACAGGAGACCCTGGACCTGCTCGGCGAGCAGCCCGCGCACGAGGAGACCACCGCCGCGGTCCGCGCCGCGGTCGCGCTGGCGGCCGGGAGGAGCCCGTCACCCGAGGCGGTGGAGTCGCTCGGCGGCGCGTGGGTCGCCGAGGAGGCGCTCGCGATCGCCGTCTACTGCGCGCTGGTCGGCGGGGACGACGTGGAGCGGGCGCTGCTGCTCGCCGTCAACCACTCCGGTGACAGCGACTCCACCGGCGCGGTCTGCGGCAACATCCTCGGCGCGCGGTACGGCGAAGCCGCGCTCCCCCGGCGATGGTCGTCCAGGGTCGAAGGCGGAGACGCCATCATCCGGCTCGCCGACGACTTCACCACCGCGTTCACCGGCGGCCGCCTCCCCTCGGACGCCTATCCCGGCTGCTGATCCCCCGCGCGGCGTGCCGGCAGCACTGTCCGAGGCATGGC
Organism: Microtetraspora sp. AC03309; assembly: GCF_020826795.1. Classification (NCBI taxonomy): domain Bacteria; kingdom Bacillati; phylum Actinomycetota; class Actinomycetes; order Streptosporangiales; family Streptosporangiaceae; genus Microtetraspora; species Microtetraspora sp. AC03309. The sequence goes on from NZ_JADDIL010000034.1 coordinate 23,977, forward strand.
AGAAGGTCCGCGCGGAGGGCGGCGACGGCGACGGGCTGGCCGACCTTCTTGCCGGGCCCATGCTTCTGGTCGAGCCGCTCGACGCGGCCGCCGCACGCCGCGCAGGCGAGCTGGTCGCCGACACATCTCCACCTTGAGGGGTCAGAACGAAGAGATGATCTCAGCCAACTCCCGACCAGGCATGGTGTCCGCCCAAGCTTCGACCCCTGCCGGGCGGCGCTGGCTGTCGGCGAGGAGATCGCGGCCAAGACCGGGAAACGGTCGGGAGCGGTCCGAAGGTAAGGCCGCCGCAGCGAGGGCCGCGGCCGCCTCGGAGCGGCGCTAGACCTTGCGGGCGACGCCGCACCAGGAGTTGAGCTTGCGCTTCGGGCCGTCGACTTCCCCATCGGGGCTCCACCGGCCGAGGCCGATGACGCCGGGCCCGACGAGCTCCAGGCCGTCGAAGAACCGGGTCACCTCGTCCTTCGTGCGGTAGGTGAGCGGCACCCTCAGCTGGCTGTTCAGCCCGAACATGCGCTCCCCGAGTTCGGGGTCGATGTCGTCACTGGTGACGTGGGCGAGGATCACATAGCTGCCGGGGCAGAGCTGGTCCGCGTATCCGGCGACCACACCGTACGGGTCGTCGCTGTCGTCGATGAAGTGGACGACCGCGACGAGGAGAACGGCGACGGGCTTGGTGAAATCGAGCATGCGCGCGGTTTCAGGGTGCCGGAGCACCGCCGGGTAGTCACGCGCGTCGGCCTCGATGTAGACGGTCTGCGGGTCACCCTGGATAAGGGTCTGGGCGTGCGGGAGCACGGAGGGGTCGTTGTCGACGTACACGGTGCGGGAGTCTGGCGCGACGGACTGCGCGGCCTCGTGGACGTTCTTCTGCGTGGGCAGCCCGGAGCCGATGTCGAGGAACTGGCGGATGCCCTGCCTGGCGCAGTATTCGACCGCGTCCGTGAGGAAGGAGCGGTTGTCCAGCGACAATTCGCGAAGCTCTGGGGCGATCTTCAGAAGTTGGTCGGCGATCTGCCGGTCCACCTCGTAGTTGTCCGTGCCGCCCAGCATGTAGTCGTATAACCGCGCTGGTGAAGGGGTGTTTGCGTCAATCTCTCGCGGGGTCGATTGCACCGCTCTCCTCGGAGGTTCTCGCCGGCCATGTGGGGAAGGGCGGCCGGGCGTGCAGAGAGCCGATCGTAGTGGGCGAGGGGGACGATTTGTGGGGGTCCGCGAGGTTAGGTGATCATTCCCGGTTGCGGCCATGCGGCGGCGAGCTCTTGCTCACAGAGCTGGTTGACCCGGTCGAGAATCCCTGCACCACCCCCACGGGGTACGGCATCCGTCCCCGTGGAGGCGGCACCCGCCGAAGGTGCTCGGCGTCACGGCGTCGACGGCTTGGGGAAGTCGCGGGCCTTGATCTTCGCCATCCGTAGGCCGTCGGGGTGGTGCCAGACGATGCCCTCACAGCCGTACTGCTCCGCGAGCCGGGTGACGGCGGCCCGGATCCCGTCGTACGTGAGGTCGGAGACGTCGAGGACTTCGGCCTCCGCATGCCTGATGAGGCGGTGGCAGTCCTTCCGCTCGGGGTTGCCGTTGACCTTCGGCCCGACGAGCTCGTAGGTGCCGATCTGCGGTTCCATCCCGTCGAGCGCCTCGGCGTGCCACCTCGCGAACGCCGACTGCTCGATGGGCTCCCAGCCGATCGTCTTCCCCGTCTCCTCGTCTGTGGAGAGCGGCCGGAAGCCGTCCGGTGCGGTCTTGCCGGGCTTCACCTCGCGGCGGGCATACCAGCCGGGGGTTCCGCCGGCCCCGTCCAGGGCCAGGTACGCGACGCAGGTGCCGTCGTACTTGCGGGTGGCGACGCCTTCTCCGTTGAAGACCCAGGCGCAGCCCGTGTTGGGCTCCTGGGTCACGTGCTTGGGGGTGCCGTCCCAGTCACGGAGGAAGATGGTGGGGATCTTCTTCACGGGGGTTCCCTCCTGGAAGGTAGCGGGATACGGCGGCCCTCGGAAGGTTGTGCCGAGGGCCGCCGTTCTCGTTCCCGCCGGTACGGCTCCGCGCCGGCGGCGGGTCCTACTTGAAGCCGCGCAGCCGGAGGCTGTTGCTGACCACGAAGACCGAGGAGAACGCCATGGCGGCGCCCGCGATCATCGGGTTGAGCAGCCCGGCGGCGGCCAGCGGCAAGGCGGCCACGTTGTAGGCGAACGCCCAGAACAGGTTGCCCTTGATGGTGCGCAGGGTCCGCCGCGACAACCGGATCGCGTCGCCCGCCACCCGCAGGTCACCGCGGACCAGGGTGAGATCGGACGCCTCGATCGCCGCGTCGGTGCCGGTGCCCATGGCCAGGCCGAGGTCGGCCTGCGCGAGCGCCGCCGCGTCGTTGACGCCGTCGCCCACCATGGCGACCGTACGGCCCTCGGACTGCAGGCGCTTGACCACGTCCACCTTGTCGGCGGGCAGCACCTCGGCGATGACCTCGTCGATGCCGACCTCGGCGGCGACCGTACGCGCGACGGCCTCGTTGTCGCCGGTGAGCAGCACCGGGGTCAGCCCGAGCGCGCGCAGGTCGCGGATGGCGTCGGCCGAGGTGGCCTTGACCGTGTCGGCGACGACGAGCACGGCACGGGCCGCGCCGTCCCAGCCCACCGCGACGGCCGTACGGCCCGCGGCCTGGGCCGCGGCGAACGCCCGCTCCAACTCGACCGGGAGGTGCTGCGACCACTCGGCCAGCAGCTTCGGCCGGCCGACCAGCACCGCGTGGCCGTCGACGATGCCCTGGACGCCGAGTCCCTCGACGTTGGCGAAGTCCTCGGGCGCGGGCAACGTGCCCACCCGCTCGGCCGCGCCCCTGGCGACGGCCTGCGCGATGGGGTGCTCGGACGCGTGCTCCAGCGCTCCGGCGAGCCGCAGCACCTCGGCCTCGTCCTGGCCTTCGGCGGTGTGCACCTCGACCAGGGTCATCTTGCCCTCGGTGACCGTGCCGGTCTTGTCCAGCACGACCGTGTCGATCTTCCGGGTGGACTCCAGCACCTCGGGCCCCTTGATCAGGATGCCGAGCTGGGCTCCTCTGCCGGTCCCGACGAGCAGCGCGGTCGGGGTGGCCAGGCCGAGGGCGCAGGGGCAGGCGATGATCAGCACGGCGACCGCCGCGGTGAACGCCGCTCCCACACCGTCGCCGGTACCGAGCCAGAAGCCGAGCGTGCCCAGGGCCAGCGCGATCACGACCGGGACGAAGATCCCGGAGATCCGGTCGGCGAGCCGCTGGACCTGCGCCTTGCCGGTCTGGGCCTCCTCGACCAGCTTGGCCATCTGGGCGAGCTGGGTGTCGGACCCGACCCGGGTGGCGCGGACCACCAGGCGGCCGCCCGCGTTGACGGTGGCTCCGGTCACCGCCTCGCCCGGCCGTACCTCGACGGGAACGGACTCGCCGGTCAGCATCGAGGCGTCGACGGCGGAGGTGCCCTCCTCGATCACGCCGTCGGTGGCGATCTTCTCGCCCGGCCGGACCACGAACCGGTCCCCGACCACGAGCTCATCGCTCGGGATGCGGACCTCGGCGCCGTTCCGCAGCACCGCCACGTCCTTGGCGCCGAGTTCGAGCAGGGCACGCAGCGCGGCGCCGGCACGGCGCTTGGACCGCGCCTCGAAGTAGCGTCCGGCCAGGATGAACGCCGTCACACCCGCGGCGGCCTCCAGATAGATGTTGCCGGAGCCGTCGCTGCGCTGAATCGTGAAGTCGAACGGGTGCGTCATGCCGGGAGTGCCCGCGGTGCCGAAGAACAGCGCCCACAACGACCAGCCGAGCGCGGCGATCGTACCGAGCGACACCAGCGTGTCCATGGTCGCCGCCCCGTGGCGCAGGTTGGTCCAGGCCGCCTTGTGGAACGGCCAGCCCGCGTACACCACGACCGGCGCGGCCAGCGTCAGCGACAACCACTGCCAGTTGGTGAACTGCAGCGGGGGGATCATCGCCATCGCGATCACGGGCACGGCGAGCACCAGTGCGCTGATCAACCGGTTGCGCAGCGGCCGGAGCTCGTCCTCCGGCTCCTCCGGCGCGCCGCCGCCCTCGGTCTCCCTACGGGGCGGGGCGGGCAGCGCCGCGGTATAGCCGGCCTTCTCCACTTCGGCGATCAGGTCCTGCGGGACGATCCCGTCGGCGAAGGTGACCTTCGCCTTCTCGGTGGCGTAGTTGACCGTCGCGGTCACGCCGTCCATCTTGTTGAGTTTGCGCTCGATCCGGTTGGCGCAGGACGCGCAGGTCATGCCGCCGATCGAGAGCTCGACCGAGCCCTGGGGCCGGTCCTGGGTGATGGAAGACTCGGTGGTGGAGGTCATCGTCTCTCCTTTCTCGCGTCACGCCCGCGTCAGTGCGCGTGCTCGCCGTGCCCACCGGACGGGGACGGGGTCGGGGACTCGTCGTGCCCACCGGACGCCGGGGCCTCGCCCGCGCGGACGGTGAAGTCGGCGGTGCGCACCTCGCCCTTGTGCTGGAAGTCCAGGAAGAGCCGGTAGTCGCCGCGGCTGGGGACCTCCGCGTAGAAGACGATCTCCGGCCCCGGCCGGGTCCTGCCGTCGCCCGGCTCCCCGTCGGGGTGCACGTGCAGGTAGGCCAGGTCGCCGCCGCGCAGCGCCACCAGGTGACCGTACGCCCCGAGGTAGGGCTGGAGGTCGGTGACCGGCTCGCCGTCCTTGCTGATCTTCAGGGTGATCCGGCTCGCCCTGCCTGGGACGAGGTCCCCGTCGAGGGTGACCGTGTATCCGTCCACCGTCGCCGTACGGGCGGCGCTCGGGAGGGCCTTCGGCGCGTAGTCGCCGGCGGCGTGCAGGTCCGCGCCGAGGGTCATGCCGCTGCCGCCGTCCGGGGCGAAGTCGGCGAACATCCGGTACGCGCCGGCCGAGGGGAGGGTCAGCGGCACCGACCACACGCCGCCTCCGGCCTCGACCGGGTGCAGGTGCCGGAACTGCGCGAGGTCCCTGGAGACCAGGATGAAGTGCAGCTTCTTGTCGTGCCGCACCTGGTAAGCGGTGACCGGCCTGCCGTCGGGCCCGGTGACCGTGAACCTGAAGTTCGTGGTCTCCCCAGGCTCGACCGTCGTGGTCAGCGGGGTGAGGGTGTAGCCGTTCTGGGACACTTGGAGCCCTCCTGGGACAGACGCGGAACCGGCCGGGTTCACCTGCGTGGAGCCCGTGGGCGCCTTGCCGGCATCACCTGCGTCACTGTGGTCACCGGCGTCGCCGTCGTTCGCTCCGTGGACGGTGTGCTCGTTCGCGACCGGCGGGGTGCCGACGCCGCCCACGGCGGTGCCCACTCCGAAGGTCGCGCCGAAGACCACAGCGAGTCCGAGGGCGTAGGCACCGAGCTTGGCGGGGGTGTTCATCACCGGTTCACCACTTCGTATCCGGCCTCTTCGACCGCCGCGACGATCGCGGCCGCGTCGACGGGACCGTCACTGCCGACCGTCACCAGGCCGGTGGCCAGGTCCACCTCGACGTTCGTGACGCCGGCGACCTCTCCGACCTCTTCCTTGACCGAGCTGACGCAGTGGCCGCAGGTCATTCCGGTGACGGTGTACGTGGTGGTGGTCATAACGATCACTCCTGTGGGGTTCGAGATCTCTTGGGGATCCATGGGGTCCATGGGGAAGGAGAAGCCGCGCGTCGCGGGGTTCAGGATCGGACGAGCCGGGCGATGGCCTGAGAGGCTTCCTTGATCTTGGCGTCCGCCTCCGCGCCGCCCTTCGCCGTGGCGTCGGCGACGCAGTGGGCCATGTGCTCGTCCAGCAGGGCCAGGGCGAAGGACTGCAGTGCCCGGCTGGCCGCCGACACCTGGGTGAGGATGTCGATGCAGTACTGGTCCTCTTCGACCATCCGCTGCAGGCCCCGGACCTGCCCCTCGATCCGGCGCAGCCGCCGGAGGTGCTCCTGCTTGGTGTCACTGTAACCGGCCATCTCTCCACCCCTCTCATTCACGCTCTGCCGACTATAACACCATACCCCCCTACGGTATTCCGGAGGGTGCGATCCGCGCTTCGCCGACCGTACGCGCCGCGCCCCGGCGCCCGGTCACGCCCCGATCGACGACGGCTCGGTACGGCCGCTCTCCTGGGCGGCGGCGGCCTTCCTGCCGCGCATGAGCAGCAAGCTGAGCACGGCGCCGAGCACGGCCACCGCGCCCGCCCCGACGAAGGCGGCCTGGAAGCCGTCGGTGAGCCTGGGCAGGTTCCCCAGCTCGGCCGCGCCCCGCGAGGTGGCGATCGCGGTCATGACGACCAGACCGAGGGCCGAGCCCACCTGGTAGGTGGTGTTGACGATGCCCGAGGCGAGACCGCTCTCCTCCGGCCGCGCGCCGGACATGGCCGACATCATGGCCGGGATGTAGGCCAGCGACATGCCGACCGCCGCGACCAGCGAAGCGGGCAGCACGTCGGACACGAAGGCGCCGTCGGGCCGGACCAGCGACAGCCCCCCGACGCCCGCCGCCAGGACCAGGAGGCCGATCACGATGAGCGGCTTGGCCCCGAAGCGACCCAGCAGCCGCGCGGTGATGCCGATCATGAAGATCATGATCGCGACGGTCATCGGGACCAGGGCTGCGCCGCTCGGGAACGCGCCGTACCCCAGGACCTGCTGCAGGTAGAGGTTGAGGAAGTACCACATCGGGATCCACGCGGCGCCGAGCAGCGCCATCGCGAGGTTCGCGGTGGCCAGCCCGGGGGTGCGCCAGATCCGCAGCGGCATGAGCGGCTCACGGACCGTCCGCTGGACGGCCAGGAACAGCACCAGCAGTGCCGCGGCACCGGCGGCCTGGGCCACGGTGGCGCCGACGCCCTGCTCGGGAGCCCGGACGATCGCGAACACGGCGAGGGCGATGCCCGCGGTGACCGCGGCCGCACCCAGGAGATCGACCGATCCGCGCCTGCCCCGAGTGGCGGGAAGCAGCCCGGGAACGGCGGCCAGGGTGGCCAGGCCGATCGGGATGTAGACGATGAACACCCACGGCCAGCTCAGGTACTCGGTGATGACTCCGCCGAGGAACACGCCCGCCGTGCCGCCCGCCGGGGCGGCCGCGCCGTACAGGGCCATGGCCTTGCCCAGCTCGCGCTGGTCGTGCCCGAAGAGCATCATCAGCAGCGTCATCGCGGCGGGCGCGATCAGCGCCCCACCGACGCCCTGCACCGCCCGGCCGGTGATCTCGATCGCGGGACCGCTCGCCACCGCCGCGACGACGGACCCGGCGATCAGCACGACCCAACCCGCGGTGAACACCTTGCGCGCGCCGAGCAGGTCGGACAACCGCCCACCGAGCAGCAGCAACCCGCCGAAGGCGATGACGTACGCGTTGAAGACCCACTGCAGGTCGCCCTGCGAGAAGCCGAGGTCGCGCTGCATGTCGGGCAGCGCGACTCCGATGATCGATGTGTCCATGATGACCATGAACTGCGCGGCGGCGAGCACGATCAGTGCCTGCCACCTGCGTGGATTGACGGCATTCATGCCTGTCTCCTGGTTTCTTCGCACCATAGGATGCGAGACGGGGATTGGGTGTGATGACGAGTCGGACCGGCCCCAGGTGGGCGTGCACGGCAATGCACGCCCACCCCTTTCTGTCCCGGGAGGTCTCCCGGTGATCGTCCGGGTCGTCTCCGGACGCTCCGTGTGGTTCTGCTACGCCGACGTCTCGGCCAGCTCGTAGCCGGCCTCCTCCACCGCCGCGCGGATCTCCTCGTCGGAGAAGCCCGCCCCGCTGACGGTGACGGCTCCGGTCGGCAGATCGACGGCCACGCCGGTTACCCCGGCGATTTTGCCGATCTCGCCGGAGACCGACGAGACGCAGTGGCCGCAGGTCATGCCGTTGACCGCGTAGACGCGCGTGGCGTCGTCGGCGATCGCCACGGTGGTGGTGGCGCCTTCTCCGCTACCGCATGAGCATGCCGTGCACATATGGTCCTCCGCTTCCAGATACCCGCCGGGGGTATCTCTTCGGCGGTGAACGTAACATACCCCCTCGGGGTTTCTCAAGCCGTGCGGATCAGAGAGGTGACCGCGCGGAGGACGCTCCCCGCGGGGATTCCGGGAACGCGCGATGTGGATCACGCCACACCGGCGGCGGGTATCGTTGCGTGGCGCTTCCCGCGTCACTATCTTTCCCCTGGATCGTTACCCACCCGGGGTATGTGACGAAGGAGCGACATGAGCGTCAGCACGTACACCGTCACCGGCATGACCTGCGGCCACTGCGTGGGCACGGTGACGTCCGAGATCGGCAGGGTCGCCGGCGTCACCGCGGTCGACGTTCAGCTCGCGACCGGCACGGTGACCGTGACGAGCGACGGCCCCCTTGACGACGCCCTGGTACGGGACGCCGTCGAGGAAGCGGGCTACGAGCTCGCCGCGAGCTGAACGAACGGCGCGCGCTCGCGAAGGGCGCGCCCCACGGGCGTTTCCCCGGGCGGTTCACGGACGGTTCCACGGGCGGTTCTAGAGGGCGGCAAACTTTTACCAACGGAGTGCCCATCCTCGTCAAAGGCACTGTCAAACACATGGCAACCTGGGGAAATGCTCAACGGGAAAGTTCGAATCTCCGTCTGCGCAACGCTCCTCACCTTCGCCGCCGGGCTCACCACGCCCGCGGTCGCGCAGGCCACTCCGACACGGATTCCGGTCACCGAGACCGCGCACAACGCTCCCGCGACCTATGGGCGCGCGGCGTATCTGATCGACGCCACGACCGGCAAGGTCGCGCTCAGCAAGCAGGGCACCGAGCGCATGCCCGTGGCCAGCCTCACCAAGTCGATGACGGCACTCGTCGTCCTCAAGGAGGCCAAGCTGACGGACACCGTCACGATCACCTCCGCCGACGTCCGGCACGCCGACGACAACGGCGGCACCAGCGCCGACCTGCGGCCCGGCGAGCGGGTCGCGGTCAAGGACCTGCTGTACGGCCTGATGCTTCCCTCCGGCGCCGACGCGGCGTACGCGCTGGCCCGCACGTACGGCCCCGGGCTCGACGGGTTCGTCGGCAAGATGAACGCCACCGCGCGCCAGCTCGGCATGAAGGACACCAAGTACGTCAACGCCGACGGGCTGCCCATGTCCGGCGGCGACGGCTACTCCACCGCGCGGGACCAGGCGCGGCTCGCTGAGGTGGCGCTGCGTAACGCGACCTTCAGGACCGTCACCTCCTCCCAGAGCCACTACGTCCCGCGCACCGCGGCGCACCGGTCCCACACCTGGACCAACACCAACAAGATGCTTGGCACACCGGGCGCGCTCGGTGTCAAGACCGGTTTCACCCGGGCCGCGGGTTACTGCCTGACCTTCGCCGCCGACCGCGACGGGCACCGGCTGATCGGTGTCATCCTCGGCGAGTCCGCCTCCAACCGGCGGTTCGACACCGCCCAGAGCCTGATCGAATGGGCCAGAACGGCGTGACCGCGCCGCTCTACCGGGCCGCGTGATCCTAGAACGTCTTCGGGAGAGCACCACCGAAGAGAGGGCGTCGCCGGGGACCGGGTCGGTACACGACCCGATCCCCGGCGGCGCCCTGCGCGCTTCGTCCTCCGCCTTCCGCCCGCCGCCGACCGCGAGCGTTCAGGGGAGCCGGGCGACGCCTCCGAGCACGGTGGGCCTGCTCAGATCGACCACGGCGTCCCGCCCCCTGCCCGGACGCCAGGCGTCCACCGGCACGAGGCCGGGTTCGAGCAGCTCCATGCCGTCGAAGTACGCGGCGATCTCGGCGTGGTCCCTGGGCTTGACCGACCCCGTGGCGGTCGTGGTGTAGAGGTCGCGGACCTCCTGGTCGGTCCGGCCGCCGATCTCACCGGTGTATCCGTGGGAGAGGACCAGATAGCTCCCGGGCGCCATCGCGTCGCGGAACCGCGCGACGATCGCCGCCGCGCTCTCGTCGTCCGGGACGAAGTGCAGGATCGCGAGCATCAGCACGGCGACCGGCCGGGAGAAGTCGATCTTCTCCCTGATCGCGGGGTCGTCGAGGATCGCCTTCGGCTCGTTGACGTCGCCCTGGACGACGACGGTGTCCCGGTTGTTCGCGAGCAGCGCCCGCGCGTGGATCAGCACGATCGGGTCGTTGTCGACGTAGACGACCCGGGCGCCCGGCGCCGCCTCCCTGGCCACCTGGTGGACGTTCTGCTGCGTGGGCAGTCCGGTGCCGATGTCGAGGAACTGCCTGATCCCCGATTCGGCCAGGAGCCGTACGGCATGGCCGAGGAACTCGCGGTTCGCCCGCGCGACCTCGCGGATGTTCGGCACCAAGGAGATCATCTTCTCGGCGGCCGCGCGGTCGGACGCGTAGTTGTCCTTGCCGCCAAGGTAGTAGTCGTACATGCGTGCCACGCTGGGAACCGCCGGGTTGATCCCCGCCGGCGCCGTCTCGTCATGATCAGCCATGCCCTCGCCCTCCGTCTGAGCGGATCTTACGGGGGCATATCGGCCTTGAGGATCTATGTACGGATTTTGTGATGATCCTTCGTCAAGGCCGGCGAGGCCCCGGAAGAATCTTCGGTCACCCACTCCCCCGGAGCCCCGTCACCCGGCGTTCACCGCATGCTCAGCTGATGAGGATGGTCGTACGACCGGGGACAGATGAAGATCCAAAGACTGTACCCCCGCCCGATCACGATCATCGTCGGCTCGTCCGCCCTCGGATAGCGCGGCTCCGTGCCCGTGGGCTCGTCCTCGACGGGCCGCCACACGGCGTCGCCGTCCTTCGGAGCTGGCCACCCTCAGCAGCAGCCGCATGTCCTCGCCGCAGTCACAGACCATCGGATAGGGATCGGTGAGGTGCCACGACGCCCACCCGCCCGCCTTCCATCCGTCCGCGATGGAAAGATCCTGGTAGCTGTGCTCGCCGATCTCCTCCCACGCCTCGATCCGCTCTTGCAGAGCGTGGGGAAGCAGGTCGGCGTACTGGTACTCGACCACGCGCTCGGGATGGAGCACGCATGGCTCGGGCAGGTACTCGCCGTATTCCATCACCGGCGGCTCGGGCTGCTCGGCGATGACGTCCACCACATCGGCCGAGCGACGCCACTTCAACAGGACGCGGGGGCAGCCCATCTCGTGATCGACGGGGCACCACAGCACCTGCAGCAGATCCGCCCCCTCCGGGCAGGCGAGTTCGGGCACGTCCCGGGCGAACAACTGCGCGACCGCCATCAAGCCTCGTCGGCGGGCCACAGCAGGGGTCCCCCGACCGAACTGCTCCTGACATCCGGAACGCCGGGACGGGGGTGCAACCGCGTGGCGGTGCGCGCGTGGCCCTCCAGCTCGGAGAACACGGCGGTCAGATCCACGGGGCGAGGGGGCGTCGTCCGGCCCATGCCGGTCCTCCTGATCATCGGTGATCATCGTTGCCGGATCCGCCGACCCTAGTGGCCGGTGCCGACAATTCGGAGATCAGGAGGCGCGCGTCGGGCCGCTCCCTGGCCGGGTGTGGCGACGGGTCTGGCGCGGGCTCCTCCCGGTGCGCCGCGGTCACATGGACGCCGCGACGACCAGGCGCCCGCGGATCACATGATCCGGCGGCGTACACGCTTGTCGACGGCGACGACGAGCGAGGCCAGCGCGCTGATGCCGATGATCCGCGACCAGACCGGGAGGCCGATCGGGGCGGTGTGGAAGAGGCGGTTCATGACCGGCAGGTAGGTGAGGGCGAGCTGGCCGGCCATCTGGACCGTCACCCCGCCGATGATCCAGTGGTTGCTGAACAGGCCGACGTGCCACATGGAGCGGGTGAGCGAGCGGCAGCTGAACAGGTAGAACAGCTCGACCATGACGAACAGGTTCACCGCGGCGGTACGCGCCACGGCCTCGCCGGCGCCGTTCGCGAGCTCCCATTGGAACAACCACCAGGATCCGCCGACGAGCAGCGTGGAGACCAGCAGGACGCGGGCGACGAGGGAGCCGGTGAGCAGCGGCCGCGCGGGGTCCCGCGGCGGGCGGCCCATGATCCCCTCCTCCTTCGGTTCGAAGGCGAGCATCAGGCCCAGCGCCACCGCGGTCGTCATGTTGATCCAGAGGATCTGCGTGGGCAGGATCGGCAGCGCCGCGCCGAACAGGATGGCCACCAGGATGACCAGGCCCTCGGCCATGTTCGTCGGCAGCGTCCAGACGATGAACTTGGTGAGGTTGTCGAAGACGCCGCGTCCTTCCTCGACGGCCGCCTCGATGGTGGCGAAGTCGTCGTCGGTGAGCACCATGTCGGCGGCCTCCTTGGCGACCTCGGTGCCGTTCCTGCCCATGGCGACGCCGATGTTCGCCTGCCGCAGCGCGGGGGCGTCGTTGACGCCGTCGCCGGTCATCGCGACCACCTGGCCGTGGGACTGCAGCGCGTCGACCAGCCGGAGCTTCTGCTCGGGTGAGACCCGGGCGAAGACCCGGGCCCGCTCGACCGCGCCCGGGTACTCCTCCTCGGGCAGCCCGGCGAGCTGGGCCCCGGTCAGCACCTCATGGTCGCTGTGGTCGCCGAGCAGGCCGATCCCCCTCGCGACCGCCGTGGCCGTGGCCGCGTGGTCCCCCGTGATCATTTTGACCTCGATGCCGGCGGCATGGCAGGCCCGCACGGCCCGGGCCGCGGCGGCGCGCGGCGGATCGAGCATGGCCTGCAGGCCGGTCAGCACCATCGTTCCCCGCAGGCCCCGCTCGTCGAGTTCCTCGGGTTCCCCGCGCCGAGCGGGCTCGGCGTCGAAGCGCACGGCGGTGGCGAGCACCCGGAGGCCACCGGCGGCCAGCTCGTCCGCGGCCCGGAGCACGGCGTCGCCGTCCAGCGGCCGGACACCGCCGTCGGCGTCCATCCACGTGTCGCACAGGTCGAGCGCCCGTTCCACCGCCCCCTTGAGCAGGACGACGTGGTCGCCGCCGCGCGCCCGGTGGAGGGTGGCCATGTACTGCCGTTCCGAACTGAACGGAATGGCCGCCACGCGCGGGTAGGCGTCCGCGAGCGCGTCCCGGTCCAGGCCGGCCTTGGCGGCGGCCACCAGCATCGCGCCCTCCGTGGGATCGCCGGTGAGCGTCCACCGCCCGTCCTGCCGGGCGAGCGTCGCGTCGTTGCACGCGGCGCCGGCCAGCAGGCACCACCGCAACGCCCCGCTCGTGGGCGATGTGACCACGGCGCCGCCGGGCTCGCGTATCTCGCCCTCGGGGGCGTAGCCGGAACCGGTGACGTCGTAGCGATCGCCCTCGGGCGTCCACAGCGCGCGGACCGTCATCTGGTTCTCGGTCAGCGTGCCGGTCTTGTCGGAGCAGATGACCGTGGTGCCGCCCAGCGTCTCCACCGCGGGCAGCCGCCGGATGACCGCCCGCCTGCGCGCCATCCGGGCCACCCCGATGGCCAGCGTGATGGTGACGGCGGCGGGCAGCCCCTCGGGGATCGCGCCCACCGCGAGGGCGACCGCCGCGGTGAACATCGGGACCACGCCCTCGCCCCTGATCAGGCCGATGACGAAGGTCACCGCCGCCAGCGCCAGGATGGCCACGGTGAGCACCTTGCTGAACCGGGCGAGCTTCTCGGTCAACGGCGTGGCCAGCAGCTCCGCCGAGCCGACCAGCCGGTGGATCTCGCCGAGCTCGGTCCGCGCGCCGGTCGCCACCGCGACGCCCGCCCCGGTGCCGGCTGTGACCAGCGTCCCGGAGTAGACCATGTTCCGCCGGTCGGCCACGGGCGTCGCCACGGACAGGACGACCTCGTCCTTGCTCACCGGGGCGGACTCTCCGGTGAGCGCGGACTCGTCGACCCGTAACTCCGACGACCGGACCAGCCGAAGGTCGGCGGGCGCCTTGTCCCCCGCCTCGACGAGGACGAGATCTCCGGGGACGAGTTCCTCCGAGGGCAGCGGCCGCACATGCCCGCCGCGTACCGCCCTGGCCTCGGTACGGACCATCGACCGCAGGGCGTCGAGCGCGGCCTCCGCTCTGGATTCCTGGACGAAGCCCACGACGGCGTTGATCAGCACGACCCCGAAGATCACTGCGGAGTCGACGAACTCGCCCAGCACGGCCGTGATCACACCCGAGGCGAGCAGGATGTAGATCAGCGGGTGGTGGAACTGGCGCAGCATCCGCATCAGCGTGTTGTCGCGCGCCGAGGCGGGCAGCACGTTGGGGCCGAACCTCGCCAGCCGGCGTCGCGCCTCGTCGTCGTCCAGCCCGTGCAGCGGGTCGGTGTCCATCATCAGGACGACCTCGTGGGCCGCGAGGCCGTGGGACGCGGCGGCGGACGACGGCGAAGCGGCCCGCGACGACGACGGCGGCGACGGCCGCGATACGGATGACCTCATGGTCCAACCCCACTTCGTCCGGCTGCTGCCGACCAGGGCCATGCGGCCCTACCTTCGACCACTACCCGCGCCGGCGGCCTTCCGCTACGCGCCCGCTCCGGCGCGGAGGCCGCGGCGCAGGCCGACGGCCCGGTCCAGGTAGTCCCTGGCCAGGCCGGTACGCCCCGCGGATCGGTGCAACTCGCCGAGCATCTGGGTGCTGGCGGCGGCGCCGCTCAGGTCGCCGAGTTGCTGGAAGATCGTCAACGAGCGTTCGAGCTGGACGAAGGCGGGCCGGAGGTCGCCGCGCGCCGCCTGGAGGCCGCCGATCCCCTGCATCGCGTAGGCCCCGCAGTGCCGGTCGCCGAGGCTCTCGAAGATGTCCAGCGCCCGCCCCTGGAAACGCATCGCCGCCTCGGCGTCCGCGGCCAGGTCGTGCAGACGTCCGACCTGCATGGAGACGCATCCCTCGCGATGGGCGTCGCCCATGTCCCTGGCCAGCCGCAGCGCGCCGTCCAGCCATTCCGCCGCCTGCGCGAGGTCGCCCGACTTCAGCCAGACACGGCCGATCGCCTGCCGGGCGTACGCCTCGCCCTGCCGGTCCTCCAGCCCGAGGAACATCGCGAGGGCCCGCCGGAAATAGCGGAACGCGGTGGCGTGATCGTCGCGGAACTGGGTCACCGCGCCCAGCCCGCAGATGGAGATCGCCTCGCCTCTGGTGTCACCCACCTGCCGGAACATGGCGCGGGAGCGCCGGAACATCTCCCCCGACTCGCGGTAGCGGTCCTGGTAGAGGCACACCTGCGCGAGGCCGCGGAGCATGGCCGCCTCGCCGTGCCGGTCTCCGGCCGCGCGGGCGGCGTCGAGGGCCGCGTGGTGCGTGCGCTGCCACATGCCGAGATGGCAGCGCAGGTCGAAGAACGGCACAAGGGCCGCCGCGAGGCCCCAGGCCGACCCGGCCAGCCCGGCTCCGGCCGCCGACTCCACCGCCCGCGCGAGGGTGTCCCGTTCCTGGTCGAACCAGGAGAGCGGGCTCTCCGCGAGCCGCGCGAGTGTGTCGACGGCCGGAGTCCAGCGCGTCGCCGCCGTGGACGTGACGCTGAAGACGGTGGTGGGCAGCCCCGCGGTGGCCTGTTCCGCCGCCACCAGCCAGGCACCGACGACGCGGGCCAGGGCGTGGGGATCGGGATCACGTGCCGCGCGTTCCCCGGCGTCGCAGCGGACGAGGTCGTGCAGCCGGTATCGGGGCTGTCCGAGCGTGTCGGTGCCGACCTGTCGCAGCAGGTTCTCGTCGATGAGGACGTCCATCACATCGTCCGCGCGGTGCCGGTCGAGCACCGCGTCCACCACCCACGCGGGGAGCGGGTGCGAGCCGAGCGTCCCGAGCGCCCGGAGCGCCCGTGCGGCGTCGGCGGACAGCAGGCGGTAGCTCCGTCCGAGGCTCTCCCGTACCTCCAGGTCGCCCGCCCGCAGCTCGCCAAGGCGGGTGGACTCGTCCGCCAGCCGCTCTTCGAGGACGCGCAGCGTCCATCCCGGCCGCCCCACCAACCGCGCTCCGGCGATTCTGATGGCCAGGGGCAGGTACCCGCAGGCCCGTGCGATGGCGGCGGCCGACTCCGGTTCGGCGCCGACCCGGTCGGCGCCGGCGATCCTGCCGAGCAGCTCCACCGCTTCGGGTCGCGGCAGCGGGTCCAGCTCCACCAGAGCCGCGCCGGGGATCTCGGTGATCCGCCGCCTGCTCGTCACGAGCACGGCCGAGCCGCTGCCGGGCAGCAGGTGCCGGAGCTGGGCACCACCGGCGGCGTCGTCGAGCAGCACGAGCATGGGACGCTCGGCCAGCAACGACCGGTAGAGCGCCGCCCGCTCGTGCACGCCGTACGGCAGGGCGGCCCCGGCGATCCCGAGCGCCCGCAGCGCCTCGGCGAGCAGGTCGGCGGGTTCGGCGGGGGCGCCGGACACCCCGCCGAGGCACAGGTAGAGCTGCCCGTGCGGGAACCGTTCCCGTACGGCCTGCGCGCAGTGGACCGCGAGCGCCGACTTGCCCACGCCTGGAGGCCCGACGATCACGGCGATCACCGGAGGCCCGCTCGGAACCCTCGACGGTGGCCCGGTCAGAGACCCGGGTGCGGGCACGGCCGACGGCGGGGTTGGGCGCGCGGACGGAGTCGGGGCCGCGAGCGCCAGCACGTCCAGGAGCGCGGCGACGGCTTCCGCGCGCCCGGTGAAGTCCGGAACGTCCGGGGGAAGCTGGCGCGGCGCGGGAACGACATGCCGAACGGCTACGGGCGTCTCCCTCGTCTCGACACCCGCCTCCCCTGGCGAGGCGACCGTGCTCCCGGACAGTGCGGTGGCGCTCTTGGGCAGTGCGGTGGCGCCCTCGGGCAGTGCGGTGGCGCCCTCGGGCAGTGCGGTGGCGTCTCCGGACAGGATGGCGAGGTGGACCCGCCGCAGTTCCGGGCCCGGTTCGACACCGAGCTCGGCGACGAGCCGCCGCCGGATCTCTCCGTAGCAACGCAGCGCCTCGGCCTGCCTGCCGCCCCAGTGCAGCGCGAGCATGAGCCGCTGCCAGAGGTCCTCCCGGAACGGATGCTCCGCGAGCAGGCCGCGTAACTCGGCGATCGCGGCCGGGTACTCCCGCGCGGCCAGGCGCACCGCGACCAGTTCCTCCGCGGCGCGGAGCCGTACCCCGGAGATCCGCTCGATGCGGCGGTCCCACAGCGGGCTGCCGGGCAGGTCGGAAAGGGGGGCGCCACGCCACAGCGCGAGCGCGCGGCGCAGGTGGGAACCCGCGCCCGCCGGGTCCCGCCCGGCTCGCTCGACCAGCTCTTCGAAGATCAGGACGTCGAGGTCGTCCGGTGCCACCTCGACGGCGTAGCCACCGGGCCTGGTCTGGATGCCGGTGCCGGCCGGGCCGAGTGCGGTGCGGAGCGCGCTCGCGTAGGTGCGCAGGTTCGCGACGGCCGAACGGGGACGGGTCCTGGGCCACAGCACCTCGACGAGCAGCTCCGTGCTGACCGTCCGGTTGGCGTCGAGCAGCAACGTGGCGAGCAGCATCCGCGGTTTCGGACCACCGATCCGGAGGGGCCGCCCCGATATTCGGACGTCCAGCGAGCCGAGGACTCTGTGCGTGGGCTGATCAACCGTCATGACCGCCTGCTCCTCTTACAGAGGCACTGCCACCATTTATCGCCTTATGTCATGTCTTCGCCAGCCCTTTGTATGGATTTTGGATGTTCCATGTGCGGTCAATCCGGACCCTTGGCTCCCATCAGCACCTTTCGACGGGCTGTCACAGTCAGTTCGCGGCTTGCGTCAGGAGAATCCGGCGGTCGGCCGCGAGGAAGGATCGGCATGAGACTCACGTCCATCGTCAAGGCGGGGCTGGCATTGCTGCTCGGCGTCACCGCGGGCGCCTCCACCGGCGCCGCCGCCTCCGCCTCCGCCAGCCTCACCACCAGCGCCACCGCTGCCACAGCCGCCTCGGCGGCCATGGCGGAGCCTGCCTTCCAGCTCCCCTTCCCCTGCGGCCAGTCCTGGACCGGCAACTCCAGCGCGAGCAGCGCCCACCAGTCGTGGGAGATCGACTTCAACCGGGGCAGCACGGCCGACGCCGATCTGGGTGACACCGTGGTCGCCGCCGCCTCCGGCACGGTCGTGATCTCCGCGCACCAGGGTTCGACGAACGGCTTCGGCAACCTGATCAAGATCGACCACGGCGGCGGCTGGTACACGTACTACGCCCACCTGCTGGTCCGCTCCGTGAGCGCGGGCGCCACGGTCAGCCAGGGCCAGAAGATCGGCGAGGTCGGCAACACCAGCAAGCCGGGCAACAACATCTCGCCGCACCTGCACTACGAGGTGCGCACCGACGCCACCTCCTACCCGGCGAACATCCAGAAGGCCAAGTTCAACGGCGTCACATTCGGCTATCCGGTCCAGACCGTGACGTCCAACAACTGCGGCGGAAGCAGCAGCAACCCGTACACGCCGGAGCAGGTGTGCGGCAGCGGCTACAGCGTGATCGACTCGGCCGCCCTCGGCTCCGCCGGAACCGTCTACCTCCTCTACAACACCTCCAACGGCTACAACTGCGTCGCCACCTTCAAACGCACCTCCCTCGGCAGCAAGACCGCCACCAGCGCCTACCTCGAGGTCCAGGGCAAGACCCGCTCCACCGACTCGGGCGACTACGGCTACTACGCCGGCCCCGTACGCGCCTCGGCCGCCGGCACCTGCGTCAAGTGGGGCGGCGCCACGGGCGGAAGCAGCTACAACAGCCCCTTCGAACACTGCGGGTGACAGACGTCCCACCGGAGCCACGGGCCGGAACGGGTCGGGTGGGCATCCCGTACTATCGACGGCGCAGGACCGGAGCCATCGCGCCCGGTACCCAGTTCCGAGACTCTGCGGGGGACCATGTTCCGCACGATGATGAAGTCCAAGATCCACCGCGCCACCGTCACTCAGGCGGACCTGCACTACGTGGGATCCGTGACGATCAGCGGCGAGCTGATGGCCGCGGCGAACCTGGTGGAGGGTGAGAAGGTCGACATCGTCGACATCGACAACGGCAACCGCCTCTCCACGTACGTCATCGAGGGTCCGGCGGACTCCGGGGTGATCGGGATCAACGGCGCGGCCGCCCGGCTGATCGACGTCGGCGATCTCGTGATCATCATCGCGTACGCGCTGGTGGCGGAGGAGAGGATCGGCGAGCTGCGGCCGAGTGTCGTCTTCGTCGACCAGGACAACAAGGTGGTCCAGACCGGCGATGACCCGGCCGGAGTCCCCGACGGCGTCGGCCTCGTCCGCGGGGATCTCGCCGCCTCCGCCGGCTGAACCCGCAGGTGAACGCGGGCGGAACGCCCGCCGGACCGTACGCGCGCGAGGGGCCCGCTCCCAGCGGGGAGCGGGCCCCTTGGCGTCCGCCGCGCCGTACGGAGCGGCTATTTGATGGACCCGGCGGTGAGACCGGAGACGACCTTCCGCTCGATCAGCGCGAACAGGATGATGACCGGGATGGTGGCGATCACCGAGCCGGCGAACAGGTTCTGCCAGTCGACCTGGTACTGCCCGATGAAGGAGTTGAGCCGCACGGTCAGCGGCTGCTGCTCGGGCGAGGTGGTCAGGGTCAGGGCGACCACGAACTCGTTCCAGGCCGCGATGAACGTGAAGATCAGCGCGGTGACCACGCCGGGCGCGGCCAGCGGGAGCGTGATCCGGAACAGCGCCCCGAACCGCCCCGTCCCGTCGATGAACGCCGCCTCCTCCAGCTCGCGCGGGATCGAGGAGAAGTACGCGTTGAGGATCCACACCGCGAAGGCCAGGTTGAAACCTCCGTTGACCAGGATCAGCGACCAGATCGAGTCGACCAGGCCGAGCTGGGAGAACTCCCGGTAGATCCCGACCAGCATCGCGGTCGGCTGGAACATCTGGGTGACCAGCACCAGGATCAGGAACGCCATGCGACCCCGGAAGCGGTGCCTGGCGGTGTAGTACGCCGCGGGCAGGGCGACCAGCAGCACGAGGATCGTCGATCCGGCCGCGACCTGCAACGTGATCAGCAGGTTCCCGGACAGCCCGCCCTTCCAGAAGTTGGCGAAGTTCTCCCACGCGAAGACCGTCGGCAGGTAGGCGCGCTCGCGCAGCTCCGCCTGCGGCCGCAGCGCGGTCAGGATCATCACCAGGTACGGGAAGAGGAAGACGAACGCGATCAGGTACGCGCTCGCGGCGACGACCACCGTCCTGATCCGCGGCATCCGCCGCCCGGGAGCGGCGGCCGAGGCGGCGCCCGTGGCCGCGGTGACCGGAGGGGTCTCGGTGGCGGTCATCACGACACCTCGTTCTTCCACTTGCTGACCTTGAGGAAGATCGCCACCAGGACGATCACCATGCCGAAGTTCACGACCGACATCGCGGCGGACTCGCCGATGTCGGAGCCCTTGAGGATGAACATGAAGATCGTGGATGTGGCGGTCGAGTAGCCGGGCTGGCCGTGCGTCATCACCCAGATGATCGGGAAGTTGTTGAAGACGTTCATCACGTTGATGAGCGTCGCCACGGTCAGCGCGGGCCGCAGCAGCGGCAGCGTGATCGACCAGTATGTGCGCAGCCGGGAGGCCCCGTCCGTCTTGGCCGCCTCGTAGACCTCCGCGGGGATCGTCGACAACCCGGCGAGCAGCGCGTACGTCGTGAACGGCAGCGAGACGAACACCGCGACGGCGATCAGCCACGGCATGGCCGTGGACGCCTGACCGAGCGGGTCGGCGTCCGCGGTGCCGAGCGCGTCGAGCAGGCCGAGATCGTGCCGCAGCATGTTGAGGAGGCCGACCTCGGGGTCGAGCATCCACTTGAAGATGATCGCCGTCATCAGCACCGACGCGGCCCACGGCGCGATCATCGCCCAGCGGGCGAGGCGGCGGCCGGGGAAACGCTGGTTGAAGAGCTGGGCGAGGCCGAGTGAGAGCAGGACCGTGATGGCGACCACGGCCACGACCCAGATCACGCTGCGTGCCATCACCCCGCCGAAGTCGGGCTCTTCGAACAGCTTGGCGTAGTTGTCCGTGCCGTTGGAGCCCTGGACCACGCCGAACCGGCTGATCTTCAGGAAGGACGACTTGATCATCTCGATGACGGGCCACACGACCACGACGCCGATCAGCACCACGGCGGGGCCGATCCACGCGAGGGGCGCCAGCGCGTGCGCCGCCCGCTTCAGGGGGGAGGTCTGCTGCATAACTCCTGCTTCCTGCGAAGAGGTACGGCCCGCGCCGCCGGGGCGCGGGCCGTACCACCGGATCAGCCGGCCGCGGCGACCTTCTGGATCGCCCCGAGGACCTTCGCGGGATCACCGGTGACGGCGCCGCCGATGGTCTGCTTGATCTGGGAGTTCACCTCGGACCACTTCGGGTCGGTGAAGGGGTAGAAGGTGGCGTTGGGCAGGGCGTCGAGGAACGGCTTGAGCTTCTCGTCGGTGGAGAGCTTCTCGATGCCCGACTTGGTCACCGGCAGCAGCTTGTAGGTGTCGCTGATCTTCTGGACGGCGGACGAGGCGTAGAAGAAGTCGAAGAACTTCTTGATCTCCTCCTGGTGGCCGTTCTTGTTGAAGGCCATGATCCAGTCCTCGACTCCGAGGGTGG
Organism: Microtetraspora sp. AC03309; assembly: GCF_020826795.1. NCBI lineage: Bacteria > Bacillati > Actinomycetota > Actinomycetes > Streptosporangiales > Streptosporangiaceae > Microtetraspora > Microtetraspora sp. AC03309. The sequence continues at coordinate 45,377 of NZ_JADDIL010000034.1, forward strand.
TCTCGAGCGGGCCGGTCTTGCCGGGGATCGGGGCGACGCCGTAGTTGGTCAGGCCGCCCTTCTCGAAGATCGGCATCGACATGGGGCCGCCGTTGGCCATGCCGACCTTGCCGGCCGCGAAGTCCTCCCAGACCGTCTTGCGGTCCTTGGTGCCCGGGTTCGGCGTGGTGAGGCCGGCCGCGTGCAGGTCCTTGAGGAACGTGAACGTCTCGACGTTCTGCGCCGAGTCGATCGCCCACGCGCCGGAGGCGTCCTTGTAGCCGCCGCCGTTGCCCATGAACCACAGGAACGACTCGCCCTGGGCCTCCTCCTGCCCGAGCGGCAGGCCGAACGGCTGGGACACCCCGGCCTTCTTCAGCTTCTCCGCGTCGGCCTTCAGCTCGTCCCAGGTCTTCGGCGGCTCGCTGATCCCGGCCTTGGCGAACAGGTCCTTGTTGTAGAACAGCGCGCGGGCGGAGGAGACGAACGGGATGCCGTACGCCGTGCCGTCCACTTTGCCGAACTCGGCGAACTTCTCCAGCAGGTCGGACTGGGTGTTCGGCGAGAGCACCTCGTCGACCTTGTGCAGCAGCCCGTCCTTGACGAACCCGGAGTAGTCGCCGGTCTGCAGGATGTCGGGCATCTGCCCGTTCTGCACCATGGTGGCGACCTGGGTGTCGATGTCGTTCCAGTTGATGACCTGGACGTCGACCTTGATGGTCGGGTTGGCGGCCTGGAACTCGTCGACGACGCCCTTCCAGAACTTGTCGCCGCTGTTGTCCGCGGTCGGGCCGTCGCCGTAGTCGGCGGCGACGAGCTTCAGCGTCACCGAGCCTCCGGCGGCCTTGTCGGCGCCACCGCCGTCACCGCCGCTCGACTCGCCGCAGGCGGACAGGGCCAGCGCGGCGGCCACGCCGAGGGTGACCACCCCGGCAATCCTCTTGCTCATCTCGACTACCACCTTGATTTAGGGATGACTGGTCTGTACCGGTTGAGAGCCGAACAGGGGGTAGGCCGCTTTTGAGCGGCTTGGGAGCCAAGGTTAAACAGGTCGCAAAGCGCCGGTCCATACCGCGAAATATCGGATTTGCAACGAAGGTGCATCGCCGGAGCGGCAGTGGTCTATACCGGGTGGCCATCACGAGGAGGCACGGCACCCCGCGGACACCCCGTGGACACCCGGAGGCACGACCGGATGCCCCGACCGGCCGGGCACGCGCGCTGCGCAATGTTGCGCATATTAGCGCTTTTCCGCTCGTATACGAGCTACCGGCACCAGCACAAAGAACACAAATCACCAAATATCACGAAGCGAGATGGAGTATTGACGGTACGTAATCGAGGAGGGCGCCCTCAGGACGCGCGGCAGCCCGACGCTCAGGGCCCGGGCAAGGATGAGCAGAGGGCGGCCCGGCCCGGCCGCCGCTCGGATGAGCGTCAGGCCTGGACCACGTCGACGCCGGCGTCCCGGAACCTCTGGACCGTCTCGGCGGGGGCGTCGCGGTCGGTGACCAGGGTGTCGATGGCGGAGCAGGGGCAGATCCGCGCGAACGCGCGGCCGCCGAGCTTCGAGGAGTCGGCCACGACGATCACCCGGCCGGCCCGGGAGGCCATGAGCCGGTTGATGCCCGCCTCGCCCTCGTGATGGGCGAAGGCGCCACCCTCCGGGTCGAGCGCGTCCACGCCGAGGACCGCGAAGTCGAGCGAGATCTCCCGCAGCACGCCGTCCGCCAGCGGGCCGATCAGCTCGTACGACTCGGGCAGCGCGACACCCCCGATCACCACGATCTTGACGTGCCTGCGGACGACGAGTTCATTGGCGATGTTCAGCGCGTTCGTCACCACCGTGACGCTCGGCTCGCCGCCCTGCCGGTCGAGGTCCGCGCGACTGGCGAGGGATCGGGCGACCTCGGTGGTCGTGGTCCCCCCGTTCAGCCCGACGATCGCTCCGGGCGGGAGCAGGGCCGCCGCGGCCGTGGCGATGCGGTGCTTCTCGGGCGCGTGCCGCGCCGCCTTGTACTGCAGCGGCAGGTCGTAGGAGATCGCTCCGGCGACGGCGCCGCCGCGCGTCCTGGTCAACATCTGCTGGCGGCTCAGGTGGTCCAGATCGCGCCGGATGGTGGCGGCCGACACGCCGAGCTCGGCGGCCACGGCGTCCACCTCGACCTTGCCGTCCCTGGCCAGGATCGCGAGCAGCTCGTTCCACCGTTCGTGGCTCGACATGGGCCCCTCCTCGCCGCTTCCACCCGTTCTCGGTTCCGCGAAGCGTAAGCGTATCCAACCTCCGGCTTGCGCATATTTGATTGCTAATGACATATTGTGCACAGAAATACGCATCAGGAGGTCAGGTCGCGACATGATCCTCACCGTCACCCTCAACGCCGCCCTGGACGTGACGTACGAGGTGGACGGGCTGGTGCCGAACTCCAGCCACCGCGTCACCGCGGTCCACCAGCGGGCCGGAGGAAAGGGCGTCAACGTCGCCCGCGTGCTCGCCTCCCTCGGCGCCGACGTCCGCGTCACCGGTCTGGCCGGCGGCCGCACCGGAGCGGAGATCACCGACGACCTCTCCCGGGCCGGGATCCCGGCCCGCTTCGGGACGATCGAGGGCGACTCCCGGCGCACCGTCACGGTGGTGTCCGGCGACGCCACCGTGTTCAACGAGCCCGGCCCCTCGGTCACGGAGCCGGAGTGGCGGCGGTTCCGCGCCCTGTTCGTGGAGCTGTGCCGGGACGCCCGGGTCGTCGTGCTGTCGGGAAGCGTGCCGCCCGGGGTCGGCCAGGACGCCTACGCCCAGCTCATCGCCGACGCCCGACGCCACGACGTGCGCGTCCTGCTCGACGCCGACCACGAGCCGCTCCGGCTCGGGCTGGCGGCGCGACCCGACGTCGCCAAGCCGAACGCCGCCGAGCTGGCCAGGGTCGCCGGGCCGGGGCCCGTCGAGGAGGCCGCGCGGGAACTGCTCGCCGCCGGACCCGCCGCGGTGGTCGTCTCGCGCGGCGCCGACGGCCTCCTCGGGGTCACGCCCGGCGGGAGCTGGACCGTCCGCCCGCCCAGGCGGCTGTCGGGCAATCCCACCGGAGCTGGGGACGCCGTGGCCGCCGCGCTGGCCAGGGCCCTGCTCTCCCCCGGGCCGGTCGACTGGCCCGGCGCCCTCGCGGACGCGGCCGCGATGTCGGCCGCCGCCGTCCTCTCCCCCGTCGCGGGGGACATCGACCTGACCGCCTACCGCGAATTCCTGCAGGAGATCACATGCCGCTCGCCACGACCGCCTCGATAGTCGGGACCGCACCCGGCGGAGTGTGCGCGTTCAACATCATCACTCTCGAGCACGCCGAGGCCGTCGCGGCGGCGGCCGAGCGGGTCGGTACGCCGGTGATCCTCCAGATCAGCGAGAACGCCGTACGGTTCCGGCTCGGGAGGCTGGCGCCCCTCGCCGCCGCCGCGACCGCCATCGCCGCCGCCGCGGCGGTGCCGGTCGCCCTCCACCTCGACCACGTGACCGACGACGCGCTGATGTACCAGGCCGCCGACGCCGGGTTCAGCTCCGTGATGTACGACGCGTCGCTGGATCCGTACGAGATGAACGTGGCCAGGACGAGGGCCGCCGCCGAGTGGGCGCACGAGAACGGCCTGTGGCTGGAGGCCGAGCTCGGCGAGGTCGGCGGGAAGGACGGCGCGCACGCGCCGGGTGTGCGCACGGATCCCGGCGAGGCCGCCGCGTTCGTCTCCGCCACCGGCGTGGACGCCCTCGCGGTCGCGGTGGGCAGTTCGCACGCGATGACCGCGCGCGTCGCACGGCTCGACCACACGTTGATCGCGGCGCTGCGCGCGGCGCTGCCGGTGCCGCTGGTCCTGCACGGCTCCTCGGGGGTACCCGACGACGAGCTGCGCCGGGCCGTCGCGGCCGGCATGAAGAAGATCAACATCGGTACGGCGCTGAACGTCGCGTTCACCGAGGCGATCAGCAGGTCGATCGCGCAGAACCCGTCCGGCGCGGACCCCCGGCCGCGTCTCACCGCCGCCAGGGACGGCATGATCGACGCGACCGCCCACCTGCTCCGTACGGTCGCTCAGCGCAGCCAGGTGTAGCGGCGCTCCGGCCGGCCGGCGGCGCCGTACCGCAGGGACACCTCGGCGCGGCCGGTCTCGCAGAAGTATTCGAGGTAGCGGCGCGCGCTGACCCGCGAGATGCCGACCAGGACCGCGCATTCGGCGGCGGACAGCGTCCCGTCCTCACCGCGCAGGGCACGCGCGACCAGGTCCGCGGTCTCGGCGCTCATGCCCTTCGGCGGCGGGGCCGCCACCGCCGCGACGCCGCCCCGGGCCAGCACCCGGTCCACGTCGCTCTGGCCCAGGAGCGCCTCCGTGGGCACGTCCTTGCGCTGGGCGGCGTACTGCTCCAGGCGGACGCGCAGGTCCTCGATGTCGAACGGCTTCAGCAGGTAGTTGACCACGCCCTGGCGTACGGCGCCGCGGACGGCGTCGATCTCCCGCGCGGCACTGATCACCAGGACGTCGCAGTCGTGGCCGGCGGCCCGCAGCCGCGTGATGACGTCCAGGCCGAAGATGTCGGGCAGGTAGAGGTCGAGCAGGACAAGGTCGGGACGCAGTTCGGCGACGGCCGTGAGCGTCTGCTCGCCGGTGTTCGCCGTGCCCACGACGCGGAACCCGTCGACCCGGTCGACGAACCCGCGGTTGATCCGGGCCACCATGAAGTCGTCGTCGACGACCAAGACGTCGATCATCGGCGCCCCTCCGCCATCTTGGCGGCCGGGTGGCCGACGGACAGCGAGGCCGTGAACATGGCTCCCTCGGGGGTGTTGGCGACCGCGACCTCGCCGCCGCGGCGCTCGCAGACGAGCCGGGTGAGCGCAAGGCCCATGCCGCGCTCGCCGCCCTGGGCGGCCTTCGTGGTGAACCCCCTGGTGAACACCTCGTGGGCCAGTTCGGGCGCGATCCCCGGCCCGGAGTCGCGCACCACGATCTCCACGCTGGACGCGTCCTGGCGCAGCTCGACCTCCACCCACGCCTCCTTGTCCGCGTCGCCGCCCGCGTCCATCGCGGCTCCCGTGTCCGCCGCGCCCGCCGCGTCCACGGCGTTGTCGACGAGGTTGCCGACCACCGTGGCGACGTCGGCGGAGTCCGCCGGCTCCAGCCGTTCCAGCGCCGTACGCTGCGAGACCCGCAGGTGGACCTTGCGCTCCGCGGCCAGGGACGACTTCGCCATCAGCAGCGCGGCGACGGCCGTGTCCCGGACCTGGCTGGTCAGGGTCAGGTCGAGCGACTCGCGGTGGCGGCGCAGCGCGCGTACGTATCGCACCACTTCGTCATGCTCCTCGATCTGGATCAGCCCCGAGATGATGTGCAGTTGGTTGGAGAACTCGTGCGCCTGGGCGCGGAGCAGTTCGGTGGAACTGCGGAACGAGCCGAGCTCGCGTTCGAGCTGGGCCAGCTCGGTCCGGTCCCGCAGCGTCGTCACGGATCCGAGCCTGCGCCCGTCCTTGGTGACGTTCATCCGGTTCATGACCAGCACCCGGCCGCGCCGTACGACGACCTCGTCCCGGGCCTCGGTCTCGTCGCCGGTGCCGGCCAGCACGTCGTGCAGCCGGCCCTCGATCCGCAGGTCGGCCAGGCTCATCCCGACACAGTGGTCCGGGAGGTCGAGCAGCTTGCGGCCGACCTCGTTGACCAGGGTGAGCCGCAGCTGCGGGTCGAGCGCGATCACCCCCTCGGCGATGCCGTACAGCATGGCCTCCCGGTGCTCGGCGAGGCCGGCGATCTCGCGCGGCTCCAGGCCGAGGGTCTGGTGCTTGATCCGGCGGGCCAGCAGCCACGACCCGATCAGCCCGAGCGCGCTCGCGATGCCGAGATAGGTGAGCAGGTACGAGGACGCGCCCACCAACCGTTCCCAGACCGTCGGCGACGCCCGGCCGATCATCACGGTGCCGAGGTGATGGCCGAGGTTGTCGGGGCCGGCCCCGAGCACGGGGACCTGGGCCACCAGCTCACGGGTGGACCCCACGCCGAGCTCCCCGGACCAGCCGCGCGCGTGGGCGACGCCGGGGTCTCCGTACGGCAGCCGCGTTCCCACCAGTCGGGGATTCGACGAGCTGATGATCTTGCCGTCGAGGTTCGCCACCGTCACCGAGGTGACGCCGGACTGGGTGAGCGTGGTCTGGACCAGCGGGGCGAGCATCTCTCCGGGTGCCGGCCGGTCGATCTGGATGCGCACCAGCGGGGTGCTGGCCATCTGCTCGGCCAGCGCGGTCACCCGCCGTCCCTCGACGCGGTCGAACGTCGCCTTCGACTGGGCCACGGAGACGGCGCCGACCGCGACCAGGACGACCACGATGATGGCGAGTTGGAGCGCCAATAGCTCGCCCGCCAGGGTGTGCCGGCGGAATATCACGACCACAATGAACTCAATCTTCGCTGGTGACACAAGGCAGACGGGATGCGGCCCGGTCGCCACAATCATGGCGCTGGGATGCCGCAAAACGAAAGAGACGGACCTGTGAGAACTCGATTCACCGCACTTCTCAGCGCCGTGACCGGCGTCGTGATGCTCGCGGCGACCGCCTGTGGCGCCACCGCGCAGAAGGACGAGACCACCGCCGCGGGCGCGGCCGGAGCGCCCGTCGCCGGCCTGCGCCTCATGGTCCCCAACACCCCCGGCGGAGGGTACGACACCACGGCCAGGACCGTGGCGAAGGTGATGGAGGACGCCAAGATCGCCTCCGGTGTGCAGGTGTTCAACCTGCCCGGCGCGGGCGGCACGGTCGGCCTCCAGCGCACGGTGAACGAGAAGGGCAACGGCAAGCTCGCCATGCAGATGGGGCTCGGCGTGGTCGGCGCCTCCTACACCTCGAAGTCGCAGGCGACCCTGACCCAGACGACCCCGATCGCCAAGCTGATCGAGGAGGCCGGCGCCATCGTGGTGCCCAAGGACTCCCCGTACCAGACGATCAACGATCTCGTCACCGCGTGGAAGAAGAACCCCAAGGGGCTGGCGGTCGGCGGCGGATCGCTGCCCGGCGGCCCGGACCACCTCCTGCCGATGCAACTCGCCAAGCAGGTCGGCATCGACCCCAAGGAGGTCAACTTCATCTCCTACGACGGCGGTGGAGAGCTGCTGCCGGCGATCCTCGGCAACAAGATCGCCTTCGGCGCCAGCGGGTACAGCGAGTTCCTCGACCAGGTCCAGGCCGGCCAGATCCGGGTGCTCGCGGTGACCAGCGAGGAGCCGGTCGAGGTGATCAAGGACGTCCCGACGATGAAGTCCGCCGGCATCGACTTCGTCTTCACGAACTGGCGCGGCATCGTCGCGCCGCCCGGCATCAGCGACGCGGACAAGAAGGTGTGGATCGACGCGCTGACCACGATGCACGGCTCTGACCTCTGGAAGGGCGAGCTGGTCAAGCGCGGCTGGACCGACGCCTTCGTCACCGGCGACCAGTTCACCGCCTTCCTCGCGGAGCAGGACAAGCTGGTCGCGGAGATCCTGACGCAGCTCGGGCTGGCATGAGCGTAAGGACAGACGAGCGGAACGGCGACGTGGACGCTCAGCCGTCAGGGGCCGGGGATCGCGCGCAGTACGGCGTGTGCGTGTTCCTCGCCCTGACGGGCGCCCTGGTGATCGTCGACGCGACCGGTATCGCGCACCTGACGAGCAGCAACGATCCCATCGGGCCCCGCCCGGTGCCGATGATCCTGGGCGTGCTGCTCCTCGTGGTCGCCGTGATCTACGCGATCGACGTCGCGCGTGGAGGCCGCGGCGAGCCCGAGGGCGGCGAGGACGTCGACCTGTCCAGCCGGATCGACTGGCGTACGGTGCTGCTGCTGATCGGCGCCTTCGCCGTGAACGCGGTGCTGATCGACTGGCTCGGCTGGGTGATCAGCGGGACCCTCCTGTTCTGGGGGTCGGCGTTCGCCCTGGGCAACCGGCACTACGTCCGCAATCTGGCGATCGCGCTGACGCTGTCGCTGGTCACCTTCTACGGGTTCGCCATCGGGCTCGGGGTCAACCTCCCGGCCGGCGTCCTGCAAGGAATCCTCTGATGGACAACCTGTTCCACCTGCTCGAGGGGTTCGCGAACGTCGTCACCCCGATGAACCTGCTGCTCTCCCTGGTCGGCGTCACCGTCGGCACGGCGGTCGGCGTGCTGCCGGGCATCGGCCCGGCGATGACCGTGGCGCTGCTGCTGCCCGTGACGTACGGGATGAACCCGACGCAGGCGTTCATCCTGTTCGCCGGCATCTTCTACGGCGGCATGTACGGCGGGTCCACCACCTCGATCCTGCTGAACACCCCGGGCGAGTCGTCCTCGGTCGTCACCGCCGTCGAGGGCAACAAGATGGCGAAGGCCGGGCGGGCGGCGCAGGCGCTCGCGACCGCGGCGATCGGCTCGTTCGTGGCGGGGACGATCGGCACGCTGCTCCTCGTGTTCGTCACCCCCGTGGTGGTGACGTTCGCGATCGACCTCGGCGCGCCGGACTACTTCGCGATCATGATCCTGGCCTTCATCGCGGTCACCGCGGTGCTCGGCACCTCGCGCGTGCGCGGTTTCGCCTCGCTGCTGATCGGCCTGGTGATCGGCCTGGTGGGCATCGACGCGGTGAGCGGGCAGCAGCGGCTCACGTTCGGCCTCCCGCAGCTCGCCGACGGCATCGACGTGGTCATCGTGGCCGTCGGGATCTTCGCCGTCGGCGAGGCCCTGTGGGTGGCCGCGCACCTTCGCGGGAGGCCGGGAGAGGTGATCCCGGTCGGCCGGCCGTGGATGGGCCGCGACGACTGGAAACGGTCGTGGAAGCCGTGGCTGCGCGGCACCGCGTACGGGTTCCCGTTCGGGGCGCTTCCCGCGGGCGGCGCGGAGATCCCCACCTTCCTGTCGTACGCGACGGAGCGGAAGCTGACCAGGCACCCGGAGCAGTTCGGCAAGGGGGCGATCGAGGGCGTCGCGGGCCCGGAGGCGGCGAACAACGCGTCCGCGGCGGGCACGCTCGTGCCGATGCTGGCCATCGGCCTGCCGACGAACGCGACCGCCGCGGTCATGCTGGCGGCGTTCCAGTCGTACGGTATCCAGCCGGGGCCGCTGCTGTTCGAGCGCGAGTCCACGCTGGTCTGGACGCTGATCGCCAGCCTGTTCATCGGCAACCTGCTGCTGCTCGTCCTGAATCTGCCGCTCGCCCCCGCCTGGGCGAGGCTGCTGCGGATCCCCCGGCCCTACCTGTACGCGGGGATCCTGTTCTTCGCGACGATGGGCGCCTACGCGGTGAACGCCCAGCCGCTCGACCTGCTGCTGCTCCTGCTGCTCGGACTGCTCGGGTTCGGCATGCGCAGGTTCGGCCTGCCGGTGCTGCCCCTCATCGTCGGGGTCATCCTCGGCCCGCGCGCCGAGCTCCAGGGCAGGCGCTCGCTCCAGCTCTCGGGAGGCGACCTGTCCGGGCTGATGGGCGGGCCCGTCTCCTATGTGATCTACACCGTCATTGTGATCCTGCTGGCCTGGCCGCTGATCCAGCGGTACGCGCCGCACCTGAGGAGGACGCGATCGTGACCGTTCTGGTCGGATACATCCCTTCGCCCGAGGGCGAGGCCGCACTGCACGCGGCGACCGACGAGGCCCGCAGGCGCGGGGAGCCGCTGCTGGTCGTGAACGCGTCACGGGGCGACGCCTACGTCGACCCGAGGTTCGCGCAGCTGGACGACCTGGACCGGGTCCGCCGCGACCTGACCGAGGCGGGGGTCATCTTCGGCGTGCACCAGGTGGTCGGCGAGCGCGACGCCACCGAGGAGATCATCGATCTGGCCGCGTCGGAGGGGGTGTCCCTGCTCGTGATCGGGCTCCGGCATCGCAACCCCTTGGGGAAACTGATCATGGGCTCGGCGGCGCAGCGGATCCTCCTGGAAGCGGCCTGCCCGATACTGGCGGTGAAGGCCGCCTGAATCCCCGGAATCCCGGTACGCCATCATCGGATGGTCCGGCCCGGACACCGGCAGGACGCTCATGACGCACACGGAACGGCGAGCACCCACGCGATCAGATGGAACGTGAATCCCGACGACGACGGCACCGTACGGCCGTTCTGCTGGCCCACGCCCTGGGCACGCAGATCGTCACCTTCGTGCTGCGCCCGACCATGTCCTATCGCGCGATCGAACTCGACGTCCCGGCGGTCTGGCTCGGCGTCCTGAGCGCGAGTTTCGCCATCGCCCCGCTGGTGCTGGCCATCCCGGCGGGGCACGCGGCCGACCGGGTCGGTGAACGCCGGGTGGCCCTGGCGGGCGCCGTCCTGCTCGTGTGCTCAAGCCTGGTGTTCCTGCTGCTCGGCCACAACGTGGCGGGCCTGGTCTTCGGGGGCGTGCTGCTCGGGACCGGCCACCTCGGCTGCGTCGTCGGGCAGCAGGCCCTGGTGGCCAACACCACGGAGAGCGGCCGTTTCGACACCGCATTCGGGCACTACACGTTCGCGGCGTCGCTGGGGCAGGCGGCCGGGCCGGTCCTGATCACGGCCTTCGGCGGTTCCCGGGCGATCCCCGACACGGGGGCCATCTTCCTGGTGGTCCTGTTCCTCACCGCGGGCCTCGCGGGGTTGTCGGCGTTCCTGACCGGCAGCCCTCGAGCCGCGGCCCGCGAGGACGCCGGGGAGGCCGGGATCCGCTCGCTGATCCGCCTGCCCGGCCTCGTCAACGCGCTCGCGACCAGCTGCGTCGTCCTGGCCGCCGTCGACATCACCCTCGTCTACCTGCCCGCGCTGGGCGCGGAGCGGGGTCTCGCGTCGAGCACGGTCGGCCTGCTGCTGACCGTACGCGGCGTGGCGTCGATGGGCTCCCGCCTGTTCCTCGGCCGCCTGTCCCGGGCGTTCGGGCGCCGCAGGCTCCTGGTCACCAGCACCATCGCGGCGGCGCTGGCGCTGCTCGCCACCCCGTTGCCCGTGCCGGTCTGGGCGCTCGCCGGGCTCCTCGTCGCCGCCGGTTTCGGGCTGGGCGTCGGGCAACCACTGACCATGTCCTGGCTGGCCGAGTCCGCTCCCCCTGGGCTGAGAGGGCGGGCGATGTCCCTGCGCCTCGTCGGCAACCGTACCGGCCAGGTGCTGATCCCCAGCGCGGCCGGGCTGGTGGCGGCCGGCCTCGGCGCGGGCGGGGTGCTGTGGATCACCGCGCTCAGCCTCGGCTGGGCCGGAGTGGCGGCGCGGCGCCTCCCCGTGGACGGCTGACGGTCATGGTGCGGGCGAGCGGCGCCCTCACAGCGTCAGCCGCCGCTGCGTCTGGGTACGCCACTCGAGCAGCACCACGGTGGCGTCGTCCTGGAGCCGCCCGTCCTGGTGTCTCAGGATCGACTGGATCAACCGGCGCAGGGTCTCCGGGGGCGTCAGCCCGCTCGCCTCATGGCGGATGACGAAGTCGGTGAAGCGCCGCAGGCCGAACAGCTCCCCCTCGGGGCTCTGGGCCTCGATGATGCCGTCGGTGTAGAGCAGCAGCCGGTCACCGGGTTCGAGGTGGTAGGTGGCGACATTCGCGGCCTGGCCCAGTCCGAGGCCCATCGGCGACGACGGCGGGGTGTCGAGGCTGATGGTCGTGCGGTTGTCGCGGATGACCAGCGGCGGGTGGTGGCCCCGGTTGATCCAGGTGAGCCGGCCGGTGGTCGTGTCCAGGGCGGCCAGGACGCCCGTGGCGAAGCGGGACCGGGCGAACTGCTCGTCGATCGCCTGGTCGATCGCCTCGCTCACTTCGAGCAGGTCCGCGCCCTCGCGGCGGCGGTTGCGGTAGCAACCGATGGCGATGGTGGCGGTCAGCCCGGCGGCGGTGTCATGGCCCATGGCGTCGAAGATCGACACGTGCATGGTGTCGCCGTTCAGCGCGTAGTCGAAGGCGTCCCCGCCCATCTCGTACGCCGGTTCCAGCACCGCGCTGACCACCACCCTCTCGTTCGCGAAGGTCCTGGCCGGCATCAGGTTCCAGAGCACTTCGGCGGAGAGGTTCATCGGCCTGGTCCGGGCCAGGATCGCGTACGAGTCGCTGGCGCCCTTCTTTCCCTCCACCAGGAAGGCGACCAGCGACGCCAGGTAACGGGCCCGCCAGCCGGTCGTCGCGGTGAGCTCGGGCACGGTGACCGCCATCACGCCGAGCCGCTCCGTGCCGTCGAGCAACGGCAGCCACAACCGCTGCGGACGGTCCTCCACCGAGGGCTCCACGGGTTCGGCGGAGGACGGGTGTGTGGCCGGTCTGACCCGGACGACCTCCACGTTGCGGAAGGCCCGACCGGCCATGGTGGCGTCGATGCGGATGCGTTCGAGCGGGTCGCCCGCCTCGTCGCGCTGGCCGGGGAGCGGCACGAGGAACCGCTGCTGCAGATCGACCACGTAGATCATCGTCTGGGAGAGGTCCCAGACGGCCGCGTGCACGGCGACCAGCGCCGACAGGTCCTCTATCGAGGTCAGATGGGCGGCGTGGACCAGCCCGCCCAGCATCTCCTCATCCTTGGTCAGCACGCGCACGCTCCCTGGGTGTCCACCGTCCCCCTCCCCCTACCCCGTGGCGCGGGTTCCTAGTTTGACCTGGGGAAACGAGGGCAGCGGCGGCATGAAGAGAGCGGGCCGGACAGGAGGAAGGCGATGACGAACATCTGGACACCGGGAAGCCGGTACCCGCGCGGTGGCGATCTGGACTGGCTGCCCCCGCTGGCCCAGTCCCCAGACGCCGAGGGCGATCCCGAGGACGGCCCCTGGAAGGGCTGGTACGTACCGGGCGCCGACTCGTCCGACGACGTGGAGGAACCCTCCGAGGAATAGGCCGCCACGCGGGCACCCCTGCTCAGGCGGTCAGGGCGTGGCCCGGTTCGCCAGGTCGAGCGCGATGTCCACGATCATGTCCTCCTGGCCGCCGACCATCCGGCGGCGGCCCACCTCGGTGAGGATCGCGCGGGTGTCCACGCCGTAGCGGGCCGAGGCCGCCTCGGCGTGCCGCAGGAAGCTGGAGTACACCCCGGCGTACCCGAGCGTCAGCGTCTCCCTGTCCACCCGTACCGGACGGTCCTGAAGCGGCCTGACGAGATCGTCGGCGGCGTCCATCAGCGCGTAAAGGTCACAGCCGTGCTCCCAGCCCATCAGGTCGGCGACGGCCACGAACACCTCCAGCGGCGCGTTGCCCGCGCCCGCCCCCATCCCCGCCAGCGAGGCGTCGACACGATGGCAGCCGTTCTCCACCGCGACGACCGAGTTGGCCACACCCAGGCTCAGGTTGTGGTGGGCGTGGACACCGATCTCGGTTTCCGGTCGCAGCGCGTCACGGTAGGCCCGGATACGGTCGCGCACGCCGTCCATGGTCAAGCCGCCGCCCGAGTCGGTGACATAGACGCAGTGCGCGCCGTATGACTCCATCAGCCTGGCCTGCCCGGCCAGCACATCGGGGTCGGCCATGTGGGACATCATCAGGAAGCCCGCCACGTCCATCCCCAGCTCGCGGGCGGTGGCGATGTGCTGGGCCGCGATGTCGGCCTCGGTGCAGTGCGTGGCGATCCGCACGGAGGTGACCCCGAGGGCGTGCGCCCGGCGGAGGTCCTTGACCGTGCCGATGCCGGGCAGCAGCAGCGTGGTCAGCTTCGCGTGCCGTACGGCTCCCGCCACGGCCTCGATCCACTCCTCGTCCGTGTGCGCGCCCGGGCCGTAGTTGAAGCTGCCTCCGGCGAGGCCGTCGCCGTGCGACACCTCGATGGCGGCCACTCCAGCGGCGTCGAGCGCCCTGGCGATCTCCACGGCCTGGTCGAGGGTGTAGCGGTGCCGGATGGCGTGCATGCCGTCCCGCAACGTCACATCCTGCACGTAGATCCTGGTCATGCGGCCACTCCCGTCCCCAGTTCGGCGAGCCGCTCCGCCGTACGCAGGGCGGCCGAGGTCATGATGTCGAGGTTTCCCGCGTACGCGGGGAGATAGTGGGCGGCACCCTCCACCTCAAGGAACACGGTCACCTTCGTACCGCCCCTGCTTCCCGGTGCCAGCGTCCACACCGGCTCGTCCCGGCCGATCGAGCTGAACTGGACCTTCTGCTTGAGCCGGTATCCGGGGACGTACTCGCGCACGCGCGCGACCATGTCCTCCACGGCTCCCGCCACCGCCGCCTCGTCGCAGTCGTCGACCAGGCAGTAGACGGTGTCCCGCATGATCAGGGGCGGCTCGGCGGGATTGAGGACGATGACCGCCTTGCCGCGCTCCGCGCCGCCGACCTGCTCGATGGCGGCCGCGGTGGTCTCGGTGAACTCGTCGATGTTCGCCCTGGTCCCCGGCCCCGCCGACTTCGAGGCGATGGAGGCGACGATCTCGGCATAGCGGACCGGCGTCCGCGAGGACACCGCCGCCACGATGGGGATCGTGGCCTGCCCGCCGCAGGTCACCATGTTCAGGTTGGGCGCCGCCAGGTGCTGGTCGAGGTTGACCAACGGCACCACGTAGGGGCCGATGGCCGCGGGGGTCAGGTCGATGACCCGCTTGCCGTACCCCTGGACGACGGCGGCGTTGTGCCGGTGCGCCCCGGCCGAGGTGGCGTCGAGGACGATGTCCACGTCATCGAACTCCGGCAGCCGCACCAGCCCGTCGACACCCTCGGCGGTGACGGCGAGCCCGCGCCTGCGCGCCCTGGCCAGGCCGTCGGACGCGGGGTCGATGCCGGCCATGGCCACGACCTCGATCTTCTTCGACAACAACGCCTTGAACATGAGGTCGGTCCCGATGTTGCCCGACCCGATGATCGCGATTTTCACTGGTCCTTCACCGCTTTCCTCTCATTCCTGCTTCATGATCCGAAGACCGCGGTCACGGAGCCGACGCCCTCGACGCGCGCCTCGAACACGTCCGCGCGCTCGACGGGCACCACCGGCCCGAGCGCGCCGGTCAGCACGATGTCACCGGCCCGCAGCGGGAAGTCCGTACGGCCGAGGGTGTCGGCGAGCCAGACCGCCGCGTTGAGAGGGTGGCCCAGGCAGGCGGCTCCCGAGCCGGTGGAGACCTCCTGGCCGTTCCTGGTCATGCTCATCGTCGCCGTCTTCAGGTCCAGTCCCGTGAGAGCCACGGGGGTGTTCCCGAGGACGAAGCCTCCGCTGGAGGCGTTGTCCGCGATCGTGTCGGCCAGGGTGATGTCCCAGTCCGCGATCCTGGAGTCCACGATCTCGATGGCCGGGAGCACGAACTCGACCGCCCGCATCACGTCGGCCACCGTGAACGGGCCGCCGCGGAGGTCCGCGTCGATCACCAGCGCGATCTCCGCCTCCGCGCGGGGCTGGAGGAAACGGCCGTACGGGATGGGCAGCCCGTCGGGGTGCCACATGTCGGCGAACAGCACGCCGAAGTCGGGCTGGTCGATGCCGAACTGCCGTTGCACCGCCGGGTTCGTGATGCCGATCTTCCGGCCGACCAGACGGCGTCCGTCGGCCAGCGCCCGCCGCGTGTTGATCTCCTGTACGGCGTAGCCGTCGGCGGCCGTGCTGATCAGATCCCGGACGGGAGCGCACGGCCTGCCCGATGCCGCGGCCGAAAGGAGCCGGTCGGCCGCCTGGCCGTGAACTGGCACGGCATCAGATCTTTCATCGTTCATCGGTTGCTCCTGCTTGGTCGTGTGATGTCGGCTCGACAGAGCCCGGTTCCGTATGCCGGAACCCGTGAGTAGCGGATGCGGTCACACTCCGGCGATAACCTCACCGGTTCCGGATCTCGGATCGCAGCTCAATGCTCCTGCCACTGGTCATATGGGTACCGGTTCACGACAACCATGGGCAACAATGGTTCCGTGACACGGAACCAGGATCGACTCTCGATGCTGGAGAAGACGTGGCTGGTGCTGGACGCGTTCCGCCCCACGGGAGGCCCGCTCCGCCTGATCGACGTCGCCCAGCGCTGCCATCTGGCCAAGTCCACGGCCTTCCGGCTGCTCGCCGACCTGACCGCGCTCGGGGTCGTCACGCGCAGGAACGACCGCTACTACCTCGGCCGGCGCCTGTTCGAGCTGGGCAGCATCGTCCCTCTCGAACGCGACCTGCGGCATGCCGCGCTGCCGTTCATGCACGACCTCTACGAGGCCACCCGGGAGACGATCCACCTCGGCGTACGCGACGGGCTGGACGTGGTGTACGTGGAGAAGATCCGCGGCCACGAGTCGCTCGCCCTGCCCTCCGCCGTCGGCGGGCGATTGCCGCTCACCTGCACCGGTGTGGGAAAGGCGCTGCTGGCCTACTCCGGCCAGGACCTTCTCGACGAGGTGCTCTCCCGGCCGCTGCGCAGGCTCACCCCGCGCTCGATCGTGGACCCGGAGCGTCTCGACGAGGAGATCGGGCAGATCCATATCCAGGGGCTGGCCCACGAACGCGAGGAGTCGCAGATCGGGAGCGCGTGCATCGCGGCGCCGATCTTCAAGGACGCGGCGGTCGTGGCCGCGTTGTCGGTCTCGGTCCCGGTGGCCCGCTTCCACCCCGCCAGGCTGGCCCCGGCCGTGAAGACCGCCGCGCTGGGCATCTCACGGGCACTGACCCGGTCCATCTGAGACCGGCACCCGCCCTCCGGGAACCGCTGTCGACGACTCCGCACCGGCTGTCATCAGCCCGACGTCGAGGACTCGCTCAGCTCGAAGTCCCACGCCTCGTCCGACTTCATGTACGTCGAGTGCCCGGAGCGGAACCCGGGCGGCTACTGCGGCATCGGAGGCAGGGGCGTCGCATGCCCGATCGGCCTCACCTCCGGCGAGGCGTGGACCTGCGGTAACTGACTGATCCTGGTCCGTGGTGGCCCGGCTTGCCGGTGACGATCAAGGGCCAGAGCTGTCTCCAGCCAATCAGGATGTATATCAGAATACGTTCTGACTATGATTGAGATATGAGCGCGAGCCACGCAGAGTCGGTGACGTTCTCAGACTTGTCGAGGAACCCGCGAGCGGTCGCGGAGCGGGCGACACGGCTGGGGCGGGTACGTGTCACTCATCGGGATGCACCGGACTTCTATCTGACGGCCGCGGACCGCGAGGAGCAGCGAGACCGGACGCTCGCGACGGCGTCCCGCTTGTTCCTCGCGCTTCTCAAACACGATCCGACGGCCAGGACGTTGGCTATCGCGATGCCTGAGGTCTTCCCCTGGGTCCGCCACCTCACCACGGACGAAATACGGAACTTTACGTTCGAACTGGTCGAAGCTCTGTCTGACGCCGCAGAGTTGGACTTGGACAACAGGGCCGAAGAAGTGATCGCGGGCTGGCGGGCGACGGCTCGGATCAAGGCGGACCCAGCGGAGTACGCGGACGCGCGTAAGCCTACGAGCGGAGACTTCGGACCGGTTGAGGTCTCTGTATGAGTCCCAAACGAGGGGATCGTGTCACCGTTCCCCCCTCTTGACGATGAGTGGGACGTTCGCTTCGCCACCGGTGATGCGGCAAGGGGGTGGGAGGAACTGTGCAGGCACGCCCTGGCCAACGCACGGCGCTGTCTTGAAGCCTTGCGCACGGATCCACGCTCGCGCACCGATCACGAGCGCCAGCATCGTCTCCGTGGCGACCTCGCGATTCACCGCCACAACGGTAAGGATCTCGAACAGTGGGAGTTCGAGGTCACAAGTGGAGGTCGCGTCCGGTACGTCATCGACGACGGGATGTGTACCGTGTGGCTGATCTACGCCTCGCCCCGCCATCCGAAGGACACGGATGCGTGATCCGTTACTTGCCGATCCATCGCCCGAAGTGAACCGCTACCAGTAGCGGTCTCCGTCATGGTCCGAGATCTCCGAAGGCATCAGGAGATGCTGCCATCCTGGCGCCTCATTCCCATGGTGCGCTACATACCGCGACCTGGGGTAATCACACAAACACTCTGGGTAGCCGAGATGGGGAAGGTGACTCTGGCACCACTGAGGAGGAAGCATGTCCGAACGAGCGACACCGCGACATGGAAGTGTGAGCAACCCGCGGTCCAGGGCCGATATCCACCTCTCAGCCTGGCAGGCCGCCGCGCTGGAGGCGGGGAAGTTCTTCCCGGCTCTGCAGGCCGGCCTGCATGACCCCTACGCCCCCGACGACGTCGCCAACAACACACCTCCCGTCGACGGCAGGATCGCGAGCGCCGGTCTCGACTTCGCCTCCGCACTCGACGAGCCACGGGCGGACTGGACCAAGCACGCGGCGCGCGCCGGCCAGGAACTCGAGATCACCTGGCACATGCACGCGCCGCACAAGACCCGCCGATGGAACTACTTCCTCACGACCAGCAGCTGGGATCCGAAGAAGCCCCTGGCGCGGGCGCAGTTCGACCACACTCCGATCGCGACGATCCAGAACGCGGCTCAGCCGTACTGGGCGCACGACGACCTCATCCCGAGCAACCCGACCGTCCATCGCGTCCGCCTGCCCGAGGAGCACAGGGGCTACCACGTACTCCTGGCGGTATGGGAGATCGCCGACACCGGCAACGCCTTCTACCAGGTCATCGACCTCGACCTCAGCTAGCCCGCACCGGGGCCCCGATCGGCGCCCGCTCCCGGCGAGACACGACAGCCGGTAGAGCGCCTCGCCCTCCCAGAGACCACCGTAGGTGTCCCCGGGAGTTCGGAGGTCCCCATCACGACGCGAAGGGCGCCCGGTGGCCGGGCGCCCTTCGCTCGCAGAGGGGCAGACCGCGGCGTGCGCGCCGCCGGGCTGCTCCTCTCCGTCGATCTCGCGCAGACGTGTTGGAGTGGGCCAGGGCCTGGTGTCGGAGACCAAGGCGGGCAGCCTCTCCTGGATGTTGTCGGCGCTCGGCCGGCCGGAGGACGTCGGCGAGGTGCTCCCGTACGGAACGGTGATCGGCACGGGCAACGCGGTGTGCCTGTGGGACATGCGGGGGCGGCAGTGACGGACACGGTGAACGAGGGCGGGAAGACCGGAACCTTGCGCCTCGGCCGGTGTGACCCCTGCGGGAGAGCCCGGCGGCGGCAGGAGGTCGTCCCCCACGGATGCGTCGAGAGTGCCGAGGGTGCCGCACGGCGAGGCCGGAGACCGTACACCGTGAGGAGCAGGCGGTCAGCGGGGGCGCAGGAAGTCGCCGATGGCCGCCTGGGCCTCGGGCGAGGCGATCACGTCGACCTGGTTGGCGATCTCCGCCTCCAGCGCCTCCGCCAGGTCGCTGTCCCAGGCGGCGCCGAGCAGCTTCTTGGACCCGGCCAGCGCCTTCGGCGAGAACCCGCGGAGCCGGTCGGTGAGCGCCGTGACCTCCGCGTCCAGCCGCTCCGGCGGGACGACCGTGTTGATCATCCCCCACACCAGAGCGGTCGCCGCGTCGAGGGAGTCGCCGAGGAGTGCCAGCCGGCGTGCTCTCCTGTCTCCCACCAGCCTGGGCAGCAGCCAGCTGGCCCCGCTGTCCAGCGACAGCCCGCGCCGTACGAACAGCTGGAGGAAGCGGGACCGGTCGCTGGCCACCACGAAGTCGCACGCCAGCGCGAGGTTCGCGCCCGAGCCGGCCGCGACTCCGTCGACCATCGCCACGGTGGGGAACGGCGCCTCGTGCACGGCCAGGACGCACCGGTTCGAGACCCGCATCCTGTCAGGCAGCGCGTCGAGGTCGTCCAGGAGGCCGCCGACGTCCGATCCGCCGCAGAACGCGCCGCCCGCCCCGGCGATCACCACCACGCGCGTCTCCGGATCCGCCGACAGCTCGGCCAGCGTCGCGTCCAGGGTGCTCCACATCGCGTCGGTCATGGCGTTGAGCTTGTCCGGACGGTTCAGGGTGATCGTCACGACGCCGTCCCGCGTTTCGCGGTCGACGCGGCCGTCCCGGTCGGCACGGTCGTCCCGGTCGGCACGGTCGTCCCGGTCGGCGCTCATCCGCGGTCACCCCGCGCCGGGGAGTCGATGGACCTTCCGATGATCTCCTTCATGATCTCGTTGGTGCCGGCGTAGATGGTCTGCACCCGCGCGTCCAGGAACGCCCGGGCGACGGGGTACTCCTGCATGAACCCGTAACCGCCGTGCAGTTGCAGGCAGCGGTTGACCACGTCCTGCTGCAGTTCGGTGGTCCACCACTTGGCCTTGGCCGCGTCCTCGGCCTCGACCTCGCCGGCCAGGTGGCGGCGGACGAGGTGGTCGACGTACACCTGGGCGACCTCGGTGGCCGTGGTCAGCTCGGCGAGGACGAACTTGGTGTTCTGGAAGGAGGAGAGCCGGCTGCCGAAGGCCGTGCGCTCACGGCAGTAGGCGATCGTCCAGTCGAGGACGGCGCGCGCGCCGCTGATCGCCGAGACCGACAGCGCCAGCCGCTCCTGCGCCAGGTTCCTCATCAGCGTGGTGAAGCCGGTCCCCGGCTCGCCGAGCAGGTTCGCCGCGGGCACGCGCGCGTCGTCGAAGAACAGCTCCGCCGTGTCCTGGCTGTGCAGGCCGATCTTGCGCAGGCGGCGCCCCCGGGTGAAGCCGGGTGTGCCCTCCTCCACCACGAGCAGGCTGATCCCCCGGTGGCGCTGCTCGGGGTCGGTCTTGACGGCCACCACGACGAGGTCGGAGTTCAGACCGTTGGTGACGAACGTCTTCGACCCGTTGACCACGTAGTGATCGTCGTCGGGCGTCGCGGTCGTGCGGATGGACGCCAGATCCGACCCCGCACCGGGCTCGGTCATGGAGATCGCGCCCATCGTCTCGCCGGTGACCATGCCCGGCAGCCAGCGGGCCCGCTGCTCGTGCGTGGTCGCCGTGAGCAGGTACGGCAGCACGATGTCGTTGTGCAGCGTGATGCACATGCCCGAGCCGATGACGTTGGCCCGTTGCAGCTCCTCCGAGATGATCACGTTGTAGCGGAAGTCCGGCTCGCCCATGCCGCCGTACTCCTCCGGCACCGCCATGCCGAGGAAGCCCTTCTCCCCGGCTGCGCGGAACATCTCCTTGTCGACCCGGCCCTCGGCCTCCCACTTCTCGTGGTACGGCTCGATCTCCGCCCGCACGAACGCCCGGAAACTGTCGCGGAACGCCTCGTGGGTCTCGTCGAACAGGTCACGACGCACGGCCATCACTCCTCCTTCTCATCGCCCGCTCACCGTGTCTGATTCACCGTGCGGTCCAGCCGCCGTCCACGGCGATGGTCTGCCCGGTGATGAAGGCCCCGCCGGGACCGGCGAGCAGCAACAACACGCCGTCGAGTTCCTCCGGACGGCCCGGACGGCCCATCGGGGTGTTGCGCCTGATCCACCGGCTCGCGCTCTCGTCGGCCAGCATCCGCTCGGTCAGCTCGCTGGGGAACCAGCCCGGCGCGATCGCGTTGACCCGGACCCCGTCGCGGGCCCATTCGCAGGCCAGATGCCGGGTGAGGCTGATCACGGCGCCCTTGGCCGCGCCGTACGCCGCCTGGGTGACGGGCGCCGACCCGACCAGGCCGAGGATCGACGCGATGTTGACGACGGATCCGCCCCCGCGCGCCGACATCGACCTTCCCGCGAGCGCGCTGAGCCGGAACAGCGCGGTCAGGTCGATGTCGAGCGTCTCGCGGAACGACTCCACCGGATGCTCGTACGCGGGCAGCGGATCGGCCCATCCGGCGTTGTTGACCAGGATGTCCACCCCGCCGAGCTCGTCGGCGCGGGCGATCAGCGCCGTGCGGTCGTCCTCGCCGGTGACGTCGCACCGGTGCGGCACGATCCCTTCCTGCCCGGCGGCGAGGTCGTCGAGCCGGTCCACTCGCCGTGCGGCGGCCACCACGGTCGCCCCGGCGCGGGCCAGGACCAGGGCGAACCGGCGCCCCAGCCCGCTCGACGCGCCGGTGACGACCGCGACCTTGCCGCTCAGGTCGATGACGTGGGCGACCCCGGTCACGACACCCTCTCGATGATCGTGGCGTTGGCCATGCCGCCGCCCTCGCACATCGTCTGCAGGCCGTACCGGCCGCCGGTGCGCTCGAGCTCGTGCAGCAGCGTGGTCATCAGCCGGGTGCCGGAGGCGCCGAGCGGGTGCCCGAGGGCGATGGCGCCGCCGTTGACGTTGACCCTGGCGGGGTCGGCGCCCACCTCCCGCTGCCAGGCGAGCACGACCGAGGCGAAGGCCTCGTTGACCTCGAAGAGGTCGATGTCGCCGACGCTCATCCCGGCCCGGTCGAGGATCCGCCGGGTCGCCGGGATCGGGCCGGTCAGCATCTCGACCGGATCGGAGCCGACGACGGTCATGTGCCGGATCACCGCGCGCGGGCGCAGGCCGAGGGCGCGCGCCTTCTCCGCGCTCATGACGAGGACGGCGGACGCCCCGTCGGCGATCTGCGACGAGTTGCCGGCCGTGATCCTGCCTTCGGGATGGAAGGCGGGCTTGAGCCCGGCCAGCGCCTCGGCCGAGGTCTCCCGGACGCACTCGTCGGCGGTCAGGGTGCCGCCCGGCTCGGTCACCTCGCCGGTCTCGCGGTCGCGCAGCCTGCGCGGCACGGGGACGATCTCCCGGTCGAACCGGCCCTCGGCCCGCGCCGCCGCCGCGCGCCGCTGGCTGAGCAGGCCGTAGGCGTCGAGCTCCTCCCTGCCGATGTCCCACCGCTCCGCCACCAGGTCGGACGCGAGACCCTGCGGCACGAGCCCGCAGGTGCCGTACACCTCGCGGTCCGCGTAGCGGGCACGCGCCACCTCTCCGTACACGGCGAGGATGTCGCCGTCGGGGGCGTTGGAGAACATCGGGACGGTCGACATGCACTCGATGCCGGCGGCGACCACCACGTCACACGATCCGGCCATGATCGCCTGGGCGGCGAAGTGGACCGCCTGCTGCGAGGAGCCACACTGGCGGTCGATGGTGGTGCCGGGGACGGTCTCCGGCCAGCCGGCCGCGAGGACGGTGGTGCGGGCGATGTTCGTGCTCTGCAGGCCGTTCTGGGTGACGCACCCCATGATCACGTCGTCGACGACGGCGGGATCGAGGCCGGTCCTCTCCTGGAGCGCGGAGAGCGTCCTGGCGGCGAGTTCGGCCGGGTGCCAGCCGGACAAGGACCCGTGCCGCCTGCCCGTGGCCGTGCGCACCGCCTCGACGATGACTGCTTCCGACATGGGAATCCTCTCTGGTCGCGTCCGGGTGCGGGCCGCGACAGGTCGATCGGGAGAATCGGGGGTCAGATCCGCGCGGCGAATCCGCGTTCGGCCAGCCACCCGGAGATCACTCCGATGGCCTCGCCGAGCATCGGCCGCTGGTCCGGCCCCGCGTAGTAGTGCGTGGCGCCCTTGACCACGTGCAGCGTCCGGTCCGGGTGGCCGACCGCCTCGAAGAGGCGCCGGGTGTGGCTCGGGGTGCACGCGTCGTCGGCGCTGTTGCCGATCACCAGCGCGGGGACGCGCAGGTCCTCGGCGCACCGGACGCCGTCGCCGTTGGCGTCGTCGTAGCTCCACTGCGACAGCCAGCTCCGCAGCGTGCAGAAACGCGCCAGCCCGACCGGGCCGTTGTTGACCAGGCGCGGGTCGCCCAGGTAGCACCGGCCGGGGACCCGGTCGTTGGGGTCGATCGCGGGGTCGAGCCAGCGCGGGTCGGCCATCGTCCCGTGCACGACGAACGCGCGCTCCTCGAACTCGCGGCCGGAGGCGCGCAGATCGTCGAGCCGCTGCCTGACCCACGCGGTGATCGTGCGGTTGCGGGCGATCTGCGCCGCGCGGTACCGCTCGACGAACTCCGCGGTGTACGGGGGACGGTTCGGGTTCTCCGGGTCGTAGAGGTCGAGCTCCGGATCGCGGACGTCCGGGTCGGACTCGTCCAGGATCGACGCGTCCAGCCATTCGGTCATGGTCCCGTGCCGGCTGACGTGCGCGGCGAGCAGCATGATCCCGTCGGCGGGGGTCAGGCCGGACCTGGTGAGGTCCAGCGGGTCGCCCGCGGGGGTGGCCGTGATGGTCGGGTGCTGCGCCTGCTGCTGGTAGAACAGCGACAGCGCGCCGCCGCCGCTCCATCCGGCCAGCACGACCTTGGCGTAGCCGAGCCGCTCGCGGGCGTCGCGGACGCAGGCCCCGAGGTCCTGGACCACCTT
Source organism: Microtetraspora sp. AC03309 (assembly GCF_020826795.1). NCBI lineage: Bacteria > Bacillati > Actinomycetota > Actinomycetes > Streptosporangiales > Streptosporangiaceae > Microtetraspora > Microtetraspora sp. AC03309. The sequence continues at coordinate 69,322 of NZ_JADDIL010000034.1, forward strand.
CTCCATGATCAGCGCGCTGTCGACGCCCCGGTAACGGCTGCCGCAGTAGATGACGTGGTGTCCGGCGCGGGCCAGGCTGTTCATCATCGGCAGGTAGGCCCCGCCCCCGATGGGGTGCATGAACACGATGACGGTGTCCGACTCCACGCCGCGCGGCCGTAGCAGGTAGCTCTCCAGGGCGACGATCTCGCTCGGCCCGCCGTACGTGTCCCGGTAGGGGGACTCGTCGTCGAACACCACGAGGTACGGGATGCGGTCGTAGCCGAACGTCGTGTCCGTGGTCATGCCTCCACCTCCGGTTCCGCGGCGGCCGCCGCGAGCACGGCCTCGCTGGGCACCAGCCGCCGCCGTGTGTCGACCGCGATGATCTTCCATTCGACCCGGGTGTCCCGGTCGAAGCGGCGCCGGGACCGCTCACGGGCCTTCTCGGGCGCGCCGTGGTGCACGCCCTGCGGCGCGTGCGAGATGAGGCCGGGCGGCATGTCGATCCCGAAGACGCTTCCCCCGTGGTAGAAGGCGATCTCGTCGTAGTCGACGTTGCGGTGGTACCAGGGGAACCGTTCGGTGCCCGGGACGCTCTCTGCCGGCCTCGGCAGGAAGTTCATGACGTACACACCCGTGGCCTGCATGAACAGGTGGACGGTGGGCGGCAGGTGCACGCTCTCCGAGGTGAGCACGTCGTAGTCGTCGATGTTGAAGGTGAACGGGAAGTTGTCTCCCCGCCAGCCCTCCGCGTCGCACGGGTCGTGCGGGTAGTAGATCGAGGTGTGCTGCCCGGAGTGGTACAGCCGGACCTCGTACTCGTCGCGCCCGTCGTCCTCCACGACGGCGGCCTCGGGGGTCACGACGAGCCCGCCGTCGAAGGGGAAGTGCCGGCCGAGGACGCCGGCCTCCGGGACGCGGAACTCCTCCACCGCCTCGACGACCAGCACGCGGGATCCGCCGTCGTCAGGGATCTGCCGGTACGTGGTCGCCTTGGGGATGTAGACGTAGTCGCCCGGCCGGTACGCGAGCGTGCCGAACTCGGTGACGAAGCTCCCCGTACCGCTGTGCACGAAGTGCAGCTCGTCACCGTCCACGTTGCGCACGTAGAACGGCGGCGCCTCGGTCCGCGCGCTCAGCGAGATCCGGCAGTCGGCGTTGCTGAAGAGGAGCAGCGACTCGCCGGCGGGATCGTCCCTGTCCGTGGGCGTCAGCGCGTCCACGCTGACGTCTACGGGGGCCAGCGGCCCTTCGCTGCGGTACCGGGTCGGGTCGTGCCGCCGGTAGAGATGCGCGGTTCGGCCGGTGAATCCGGCGCGTCCCAGCTCGTCGTCCTTGAGGCCGTCGAGGTCGGCGTGGATCCTCCGGGGTGTGGTCCCTCTGCGGAACGGGACGAATGACTCCATTGCCTTCTTCTCCTGTCTCCGTCCGATGGTGGTCCGGCGACGGTCGCGTCAGCGCGACGCGGTCGCCGCCAGCCGATCGTTGAGCGGACCGGGATCGACGTACTCCTCGATCCGGTGGATGTGCCGGTCGTCGCAGAAGACGCGCAGCATCGCGGGCATGCGCAGCCCGGCGCACCCGCCGCCGAGCTCGACGACGTGCTGCTGCACGAATCCGTCGTCGAGCAGGATCCGGCGCACGTCCACGTACCGCAGCGGACCGGCCTTCCTGTCCAGCCAGGAGAGCAGCCGCATGCTCTGCTCGCGCGTCTGCTCGATGTCGTCGTAGTTGTGCCAGACGACGGCGTCCGGGCTGTAGAGGGACGCGAGCACCGCCGTGTCCCCGCGCGAGACGGCGTCGAAGAACCGGTCCGCGGTCTCGGCGATCCCGCTCACTTCTTCCCGCCCGCGAAGTTGAGCGCGAGCCCCGGCCTCGGCCACTCGACCTTCAGCAGCTTTCCGGTGCTGGACGCGGTGATGTACGCGGTCCGCATGCCGGGGCCGCCCCAGCAGATGTTGGTGATGCCCGGGTCGCCGTCGGTGTCGATCTCGACGAAGTCCACCAGGTCGCCCTTGGGGCTCACCACGGAGATCCCGGCGTGGATCATCGACGCCACGCAGACGTTGCCGCCCGCCTCGACGCCGAGCGAGTCGAAGTTGGTGTAGTCGGCCGCCGTGTAGAGGAAGTTGCCGCCGCCGGAGCCGCCGAGCGACTTTCCGCCCGTGATCCGCCCCGGCCCGGTCACGTCCCACCACCAGACCCGCGCCGTGTACGTCTCGCTGACGTAGAGGCGCTTTCCGTCGGGCGAGAGGCCGATGCCGTTGGGGCCTTCCATGCCGCCGGCGATCTGCTTGATCGACTTTCCGTCGGGGGTGGCGTAGAACAGCCGTCCCTTGTCGCCGGTGGCGCCGTCGCTCTTGCCGTGGTCGGTGAAGTAGAACCCGCCCGCGGAGTCGAAGACCAGGTCGTTCGGGCCGCGCAGGTCATGGCCGTCGGCGGCGGTGTAGAGGGTCTCCACCGCGCCGGTCTTCAGGTCGACGGCCTGGATGCTGCCGGACGTGTAGTCGGCCGGGATGCCGCCGGCGAAGACGAAGCCGCCGACGTCGAAGGCGTACATGCCGCCGTTGTTGGCGACGTAGACGCGCCCGTCGGGGCCGAGCGCCGCGCCGTTGGGCCCGCCGCCCAGTTCGGCCACCACCGAGGTCGTGCCGTCCGGGGTGATCCGGGTCAGCGTCTTGCGGTGGATCTCGACGACGAGCACGTCACCGTTGGGGAGCGCGACCGGGCCCTCGGGGAACTTCAGTCCGGTGGCGAGCGTGGTGATCTTCACTTTCTTTCCCTTCCCGGGGTTCTTTCCCTTGTCCTGACGGCCGCCGTCCTCACGGCCGCCGGGGAGGGCCGCCGCGGCGGCGGTGCCGCCGGCCGAGCCCAGCACCGCGATGCCCGCGGCCGCCACTCCCACCCCGCGGATCAGCCATCGGCGGGAGAGCCGCGGCCGCGGCTGTTCATGACTCTCAGGCACGGATGCGCCGGTACTCATGTCTGGTCACCTCCTGTGTCCGGACCTCACTTCGCGGTGCCGTACCGCTCGCGGAGGTCGTTCTTGCGGATCTTTCCGCTGACCGTCTTCGGCAGGGAGTCCACGAAGATCACTTCACGCGGCCGCTTGTAGGAGGCGAGCCTGCTCGTGCACTGGCCCACGACGTCGTCCGCCGACACCTCGTGGCCCTCCCTGCGGACGACGACGACGGCGACCTTCTCGCCCCAGACCGGATCGGGCAGGCCGATGACCGCCGCCTCGGCGACGCCCGGGTGCTCGTAGACGGCGTTCTCGACCTCGCTGGAGTAGACGTTCTCGCCACCGGAGATGATCATGTCCTTGGCGCGGTCGACGATATAGAGGAACCCCTCCCCGTCGCGCCTGGCGAGGTCGCCGGTGTGGAACCAGCCGCCGGCGAACGCCTGCTCGGTCGCCTCCGGATTCCCGAAGTAGCCGACCGTGACCTGGTCGCCCTGGACCACGATCTCCCCGACCTCTCCGTCGGCGCAGTCCTCGCCTGCCGAGTTCACCACGCGTACGTCGACGAGCGACATGGGCTTCCCGACCGCGTCGAGCAGGTGCTCCTCGCCGTTCGCGGCGCGGATGTGCGCCTCCTTGTCGAGGGTCAGGATGTTCCCGCCGAGCTCGGTCATCCCCATCCCGGCGTAGACGACCGACCCGAACCTCTCGATGGTCCGGCGCAACACGTCGGCCGGGATCTTGGAGGCGCCGTAGCCCATCCATTCGAGGCTGCCGAGGTCGTAGTCCCAGATCTTCGGGTGGGCCAGCAGCATCGACATCATGGTCGGCGCGAACCCGCCGCTGGTGACCCGGTGCTCCTGGACCAGCCGCATCCACAGTTCCGGGTCCCAGCCGGACATCATCAGCACCGACCCGCCGTAGAACTGGTGCGTCGGCGTGAGATATCCGGCGACGTGGCACAGCGGCATGGCGTTGAGGAACCGGGTCCGCGGCGTCGGGTCGTACTCCAGGACCGACTGGATCATCGCGGTGGTGAGGTTGCGGTGAGTGAGCTGCGCCCCCTTCGGGAAGCCGGTCGTCCCGCTGGTGTAGAGCAGCCAGGCGACGTCGTCGGCGCCGACGGGCACCTCGGGTACGGCGGCGGAGGCGGCGCCGACCAGGTCGTCGTACGTCCGGAAGCCCGGCGCGGGGTCCCCGATGACGATGACGTGCTCCAGCGCGTCGATCTCGCCCAGGTGGTCGGCGATCGCCTCAAGGTAGGGCCGCGCGACGAGCAGGACGCGGGCGCCGGAGTCGTTGAGGATCCACACCCATTCCTTCGGGTGCAGACGGTAGTTGAGCATGGTCAGCGCCATCCCCGCGGAGGGGACGCCGTAGTACGCCTCGACGTACTCGGGGCTGTTCTCGGACAGGATCGCCACGCGGTCACCGGGCGCGGCGACGCCCAGCAGCGCGTTGGCGAGGCGCGTCGCGCGCTCGTACAGCTCGGCGTAGGTCCGCGCTCCCGAGCCGTCGACCATGAGCAGGGCGTTCCTGTCGGGAGTGCGCCGCGCGTTGCGGCGCAACACATCACTGACGAGCATGTCGTTCTCCTTCGGCGGGGGGGTTCGGGTCTCGACGGGCGATCGGACGGCTAGGGGAAGACCCCGGCGTTCGCGACACCGGAGCGGGGAGTCGTGCCCAGGTGCTCGCACGCCTGCGCGCCGGCCGCGACGATCGCGGAGATGTCCAGGCCGGTGTCGTATCCGCCGCGCCGCAGGGCCCAGGCGAGGTCCTCGGTCGCGACGTTGCCCGCGGCCCCCGGCGCGAACGGGCACCCTCCGAGCCCGGCCGCGCTCGCGTCCAGCGCGGTCACCCCCGCGGCGATCGCGGCCTGCGCGTTCGCGATGGCCGTACGCCGGGTGTCGTGGAAGTGGGCGCGCAGCCGCACGTCCGAGATCTCGCGGACCGCGGTGAACCGCTCGAACACCTCGTGCGGCACCCCCGACCCGATCGTGTCCGCGAGCGCGAGTTCACGTACGGACGACGTGCCGAGCGCGAGCCGCGCGACCTCGACGACCCGCTCGGTCGGCACCTCTCCCTGGTACGGGCAGCCGAAGGCGACGGCGACGGTGGCCGAGAGCGGGATCCCCGCCCGCTCGGCGAGCACGCCGATGTCCTCAAGCTGCTTCAGCGCCTCGTCGGTCGTCACCCCCTGGTTCCGCGTCCCGAACGCGTCGGTGGCGGGCACGACGTAGTTCAGCTCGTGGATGCCGGCGCGGATCGCCCGCTCGGCGCCCCTGCGGTTGAGCACCAGGCCGACGAAGGTGACGCCGGGGCGGCTCTCCAGGCTCGCCATCAGCGCGTCGGCGTCGGCCATCTGCGGTACGCGGTCCGGGCGGACGAAGCTCGTCACCTCGATGCGGCGCACCCCCGCGGCGACCAGGTCCTCCACGAGCCGCTTCTTGTGCTCGGTGCCGACCGTGACGGGCTCGTTCTGGAGGCCGTCACGGGGACTGACCTCGACGATCTCGACGTGCACGCCGGGAACGGCCGCGGCGAAGGGGTGGGTGGGGGTTCCGGAGGTCATTCTGAAGTGCTCCTGATCGCTCGTCGTCGCGTCGCTCTTCGGCGGGGAGTGGCCTGGGAGGGGGCCGTCTCAGGACAGCCCGAACTCCCATCCGCCGCCCCCGGCGTAGCGCCGCAGGATGCGCCGCGCGACGGTGTGGACGTGCACCTCGTCGGGCCCGTCGTAGATGCGCGCGAGCCGCGCGTTGCGGTACATGAGGCTCAGCGGGGTGTCGTCGGTGACGCCCATGGCGCCGTACGCCTGGATCGCCCGGTCGATGACGTTGTGCAGCATCCGGGCGCCGACCACCTTGATCGCGCCGATCTCCACGCGGGCCTGGTCACCCTGGTCGATCTTGTGCGCGGCGTGCAGGGTCAGCAGGCGGCACGCCTGGATCTCGGCGTACGACTCGAACACGTGCTGCTGCATGAGCTGCTTGCGTGCCAGCGGCTCTCCGAAGGCCACCCGGTCGTTCAGCCGGGCGCACATCAGGTCGTAGGCGCGCTGGGCCTGGCCCAGCCATCGCATGGCGTGGAAGATGCGGCCCGGCCCGAGCCGTTCCTGCGCGATCGTGAACCCCCGGCCCCTGCCGCCGAGCAGGTTGGCGGCGGGCACGCGCACGTCGTCGTACCTGACCTCGTAGTGCCCGCCGCTGACGCCCAGCGTCGGGGTCTCGCGGACGACCTGGTAGCCCGGCGTTTCGGTCGGCACGATGATCATGCTGAACGCGTCGTGCGGGGCCGCGTCCGGCTCGGTCCGGCACATCACGGTCGTGTAGCTCGCCTGCGCCGCCCCGGTGGTGAACCACTTGTGCCCGTTGATCACCCACTCGTCGCCGTCGAGCACGGCGGTCGTCGCCAGCTGCGTGGGATCCGAGCTCGCGACCTCCGGCTCGGTCATCGCGAAGCTCGGGGTGATCTCACCGCGCACCAGCGGTCCCAGGTACGTCGCGCGCAGCGCGGGATCCGCGTGGCGGTCGAGCATGATCGAGTCCTGCAGGCTCAGCGTGCCGAGTGCCACCTGCCCGTAGTGGCTGCGTCCCTGGACCTCGTTGACGTACACGTAGTCGAGGAACGGGAGGCCGCCGCCGCCGATCTCCGCCGGGTGTCCCAGCGCCCACAACCCTTCGGCCTTGGCGTCGGCCCGCAGGGCGCGCAGCGCCTCGGCCGCGTCCGGGCCCCCGCGGTCGAGCACCTCCTCGGCGGGCTCGACCCGCTCGGTCATGAACGCGTACACCGCGTCCCGGATCGGCCGCACGTGCGCTGGAATCTCGAAACTCATCTGATCCTCGTCCTCCGTCGGCACGGGCGGTGCCGGATGGTCTCTTCGACGCGGGGTGCCGGCGCCCGGCGGGGCCGCTCAGCCGCCGGCGACTACCCCCGACGACAACAGCAGGTCCCATTCGCCCGGCCCGACTCCGGCGAGGTCGGCCAGGGCCGCGCGCGTGTGCGCGCCGAGCGCGGGCCCCGGGGCGGGCACGCTCCCGGGCGTGCGCGAGAACTTCGGCACCACGCCCGCCGCGGGCACCTCGAGGCCCGCGGCGTTGGTCAGCCGTACGACCATCTCGCGCGCGGCGTAGTGCGGGTCGGCGAGCATGTCGGCCGCCGTGAACGTGCGCCCGGCCGGGATGCGGTGCTCTCCGAGGATCTCCAGCAGCTCCGCCGCGTCCAGCGTGGCCGTCCACCGCGCGATCAGGCCGTCCAGCTCGGTCATGCTGCGGCCCCGCGCCTCGTGGGTGGCGTACCGCTCGTCGGTGATCAGCTCGGGCGTGCCCATCGCCTTGCAGAGGCGCCCGAAGATGGTGTCCGCGTTCGCCGCGATCAGCACCTCGCCGCCGTCGCGGGTGGGATACACGTTCGACGGCGCGACACCGGGAAGGACCGATCCGGTACGGCCGCGCGTCACTCCGGCGAGCTCGTGGTCGGCCATCGTGGACTCCATCAGCGCGGCGACGGCCTCGTAGATGGCCACGTCCACCTCCTGGCCGCGGCCGCTCCGTGACCGCTCGGACAGGGCGGCCAGTGTTCCGATCACGGCGAACAGCGAGGCCAGCGAATCGCCGAGGCTGATGCCCGCCCGCGACGACGGCCGGTCCGGATTGCCCGTGGTGTGCCGGATCCCGCCCATCGCCTCGCCGATGCTGCCGAACCCGGCGTCACCGGCCCGGGGGCCGCTCTGCCCGAACCCGGAGACGTGCACCATGATCAGGCCGGGGTGGTCCGCGGCGAGCGTGGCGTAGTCGAGGCCCCACCCGGCGAGCGTGCCGGGCCGGAAGTTCTCCAGGACCACGTCGACCTCGCGCGCCATGCGGCGCACCAGGTCGCGCCCCTCCGGCCGGCGCAGGTCGATCGCGGCGGATCTCTTGTTGCGGGCGATGCTCGGCCACCAGAGGCTCTCGCCGTCGCGTACGACGCCCCAGCGGCGCATCACGTCACCTTCACCGAGCGGCTCGACCTTGATGACGTCCGCGCCGTAGTCGCCGAGCAGCTGGCCGGCGAAGGGGCCGGCGATGAAGCTCCCGAGTTCCAGTACACGAACGTCGGCGAGGGGGCCGCCGGAAGACGCTGAGCTCTCCATGGCGGATAGATTGCACGCAATCTGGGGCAAAAATCTACCCCTGAAGGCCAGAAAACCGTATTTTGGTATGCAACTACAACGTCAGTGACGCCTGCGACGTCCTAGCGACCCAGAGTCGACGCCGACCAGAGGGATAGCCGATGACCCCGAATCCGGGTACGGAACACGAGAGCCTGCGCGCCGCGGTCGAGACGCTCGCGCGCACCGCGTACGGCGAGGGCCGCGGGGTCACCGCGCTCACGCGGCTGTCCGGCGGAGCGTCACGCTCCACCTGGCAGGTCGATCTCACCGGCGGGAGTCCCGGCCTGATCCTGCAGCGGCAACGCGCGGGCGGCGTGCCCGGCCAGATCGGCCAGCACGCCGAGGCGGCGGTCCTGCGGGCCGCCGCGGCGGCCGGGGTGCCCGTGCCCCGGGTGATCGCCGCGAGCGGCGACCCCGTGTCCGGGGAAGCCGCGTCCGGGGAAGCCGTGTCCGGGGAAGCCGTGTCCCCGGACGTCGCCGCGCTCGGGGAGTTCGTCCTGACCGAGAGGGTGCCCGGCGAGTCCAGCCCGGCGGAGCTGCTCCGCGCGCCCGGCTTCCAGCGGGCCCGTGAACGGTTCGCCGCGGAGGCCGGTACGGCGCTCGCCGCTCTGCATGCCATCGACCCCGGCACGGTGCCCGAGCTGCCGGCGCGCGATCCGCTCGCGTTCTACCGCGACGTGCTCGACGACCTCGGCGAGCCGCATCCGGCGTTGGAGATCGGGTTCGCGTGGCTGGAGGCCCATCGCCCGCCGCCCGCCGAACCCGCCGTCGTGCACGGCGACTTCCGGCTGGGCAACCTGCTCCTCGACGGCGACCGCCTGCGGGCCGTACTGGACTGGGAGCTCGCCCACGTCGGCGACCCGGCCGAGGATCTGGGCTGGCTGTGCGTCCGGTCCTGGCGTTTCGGCGGGCCGGGGCGGGCCGGCGGCGTGGCCGCGATCGAGGACGTGCTCGCGGCCTATCACGCCGCGGGCGGCAGCCGGGCCGTGACGCCCGAGGCCGTGCGCTGGTGGGAGGTGTTCGGAAACGTCAAATGGGGCGTCATCTGCGTGCTGCAGGCGCACGCCCACCGCAGCGGCGCCGAGCGCTCGGTCGAGCTGGCCGCGATCGGGCGCCGCACCGCGACCGTCGAACGCGATCTGCTCGACCTGCTCGGCGTCCCCGCCCCTCCGGTGCCCGGCGGCATGACGGACGGGGCCTCCGCCTCGTGCCCGCCGCATGACGCGCCCGGCGCCGCCGAACTCGTGTCCGCCGTACGCGAGTTCCTGCTCGGCGAAGTGCTCACGGCCGTCGAGGGCAGGACCGCCTACCTGACCAGGGTCGCGGCCAACTCCCTGGCGATCGCGGCGCGGGAGATCACGATGGGCGCCGACCTCGCCGCCGGGCACCGCCGGCGGCTCGACGCCCTCGGCGTGGCCGACGACCGGGAGCTCGCCCGGCGCATCCGGGACGGCTCCCTGCGCGGCGAGAAGGTCGCGACCGCCGTGGCGGAGGCCGTACGCGACAAGCTGCTGGTGGCGGCCCCGCGCCGGGTGCACGGACCCACGACCTGATCACCCCGAATTGCGTACAATCCAGCGAGAAGCGGGACCAGGCCGGAGCAGAGCGCAGCGGGGGACGAGTTGACCGAGGCCAAGGGCAACACGCGCACCGCCTACGAGCAGATCCGCCAGGCGATCGTCGAGGGCCGATACCTGCCGGGGCAACGGCTGATCGAGCAGCGCATCGCCAAGGAGTTCGAGCTGTCCCGCACGCCGGTGCGCGAGTCGCTGCGCATGCTGGAGGCCGAGGGGCTCGTCCACAGCGAACCCAACCGGGGCGCGGTCGTGCGCTCCGTCTCGGTGGAGGAGCTGGCCGACCTCTACGCGCTGCGCGCGCTCCTCGAGTCGTTCGCCGCGGAGCTGGCGGCCGCCCGGATCACCGACGAGGACCTCGCCCGCATCGACGAGGGCATCGCCCTCTTCGAGGAGTCGATCGAGATCGCCGCCGGCGGAACCCTCGAAGGCGTGCGGGCTCTCAGCGAGGCGAACCGGCTCATCCACGGCGCGATCATCCACGCGGCCCGGCACGAGCGGCTCGCCCAGCTTCTCGCCCGTACGGTCGACGTCCCCCTGGTGTTCCAGGCGTTCCGCCAGTTCGACAGGAGCGAGATGGAGCGCTCGCACCTGTTCCACCGGCTGATCCGCGACGCCATCGCCGCGCACGAGGGCGCCCGCGCCGCGCGGCTGATGAGCGAGCACGTGCTCCAGGGCCGCGACGTGCTGATCGCGCGCATCCAGGCGCATCCGCAGGGCGCCGAGCACCTCTTCGCCTCCCGCCCGACCTGATCGCCGCGGCCGGGCGCCCCACTCAGGGAGCGTCGAGGATCGGGATCAGCTGCTCTTCCTCGTAGTCCAGGTGCTTTTCGACCTCCTCCGTGAGCCGCTCGACTTCGGCGAGCACCACCAGGGGATCCACGCCGTCACGAGAGATGACCTCCTGCAGGGAGGCGAGGAGGTCCGCGACCTTCTGGTGTTCCCGGCGCAGCCGGTCCAGGGTCGGGGCGAGTTCCGGATGGCGCCCGGCGAGGGGCCGGAAGATCCCCGCGTCCTCACCGGTGTGGTGGTTGTGCAGTCCCTGACACAGGGTCAGGCAGTTCAGCCGGAGCTGGGCGCCGAGCCCGGGACCCGACTCCGCGATCTCCTTGCGGATCAGAGCGAACTCCCGCCGGAACGCGTCGTGGACCTGCTTGAGAGCCGCACCCCACGACGCCGCGTTCGGCGGTCCGCCCGCGACCGCCTCAAGAGCGACCACGGGGATGACGCGCGTCGTCCTTGCCTGGTAGTCGGCCCACCCGGCATCGGCCTCGACCGCGCGGGCGAAGACGCGGTCGCGTTCGGCCCCCTCCAGTACGGCGGCCTGCGCCTCATAGGTGAAGACGCCGTCCTCGACCGTGACCAGAGGGTTGGCCACCAGGTTGTGGAACCAGGCCGGATGGTTCGGCGCGCCACCGGCCGAGGCGATGACCAGGATTCGTTCGCCGCCGTCGGGAAGGTAGCCGACCGGGGTCGTGTGCGGCGCGCCGGACCGCGCTCCCGTGGTGGTCAACAGGAGCAACCGGGCTCCCTCGAAAGGACCGCCGACCCGGCCTCCATTGGCGCGGAACTCCTCGATGATCTGTCGGTTGAAATCGTTCGGCATTCTTTGTTTCTTCTCCGGATCGGTGCTGCCGCGGACGTTCGCGGGCATGACGAATAACCGCCTGACAGGGCGGCAGGAAAGCACCACGGAACGAACTCGGGGCCGTGGTGCGAAACTACGGGAAACCGCTTTGAATTAACGATCGGATCGGCGATAGGCCGGCCGGATCGCTTCGATGAACGAGCGGCTCGCGAAATCGGCGGCGCTCGACACCGCCGAGCATGCAGGAGAAATCGCGCGAAAAAGCGCGGATAAAAGAACGGCGGGCCTCTCGCCCGCCCGGCCCTCACGCCGTGGCCGGGTGCCTCACTCGCTTATGGCCCATGGCCGACCCGGCAGTCACAATGACACCCTAGTGCCATGAACCCGCATAGGCAAAATCGTATTTCCCGCCGGCATGATGAGAACGTCATACCAGGCGGCGATTCCGCGACCGCCGACGCGGTGACATTCACGCTCACGGCGACGGGGTCGATTCCCGCCCGAACCCCATCCCGTACGGCACGGCACGCCCACGCCGATGCGGGGCGCCGGGTGAGTGTCCGCACCCGGCGCCCCGCGTCTTCCCGGCCACCCCGCCGTTACGCGACCTCGACGCTGTCGAGCACGCCGATCGCGTCGGGGACGAGAACGGCCGCCGAATAGTAGGCACTGACGAGATAGGAGGCGATGGCCTTCTCGTCGATGCCCGTGCACCGGACCGAAACGCCCGGCTGGTACTCGTCCGGCAGCCCGGTGCGGTGCAGCCCGATCACCCCCTGGTCCTCCTCCCCCACCCGCATGACGATGATCGAGCTGAGCCCCCGGCGGCTGATCGGGATCTTGTCGCAGGGCAGGATCGGCACCCCTCTCCAGGCCAAGACCATGGATTCCCCGGCCTGGACGGAATCGGGGTAGACGCCCCTGCTGTTGCACTGCCGGGCGAAGGCGGCGATGGCCTGGGGGTGGGCCACGAAGCAGTGCGACTTCCTCCGCCGGCAGAGCAGTTCGTCGAGGTCGTCGGGGGTCGGCGGGCCGGAGCGGGTGTGGATGCGCTGCCCCAGATCCGCGTTGTACAACAACCCGAACTCCCGGTTGTTGACCAGCTCGTACTCCTGCCGCTCCCGCAACGCCTCGATCGTCAACCGCAACTGCTGCTCGGTCTGGTTCATCGGCTCGTTGTACAGATCCGCCACCCGCGTGTGAATCCGCAGGATCGTCTGCGCCACACTCAACTCGTACTCCCGAGGCTCCGCCTCGTAGTCCACGAACGTCCCCGGCAGCGCCACCTCCCCCACATGACCCGCGGCCAGCCCGATCTCCGCCTCGCCGTGCTTGGTCTGCCGGGCTCGGGAGCGGGCCGCGAACCGCCCCAGGTGATCCCGGAGCGGCTCGGAACGGTCGAGCAGCTCCTGGAACGCGTCCAGGGGCAGGCTCAGCACGGTGCAGGCGGTGCCCGCCGTCGCCGTGAACCCCCAGTTCATCGGCGCGCCGGACAGCGCCTGCGCGCCGAGGTGGTCGCCGTCGGCCAGCACGCCGAGCAGCCGGGAGCGCCCGTGCTCGCCGACGGCCGCCACGTCCACCCGGCCGTACGCGATGAGGATCATCCGATCCACCGGGTCCCCCGCGGAGACGAGAACCTGGCCGGGTGCCAGGTCCCGCTGGACGAAGCGGTCGGCCAGCGCGTCCAGGATCGTGAGGTCCGCGAACCCGCGCAGCGCGGGCAGCTCCCCCAGTGTCACGGGGACGATCCTGGTCAGCGCGTCCGCCGAGGTGAACATGACGCGTCCCGCGCCCGGCCTGTGGGTCAGGCGCCGGTTGAGCCGGTACGTGCCGCCTTTCACCTGCACCCAGGGAAGCACTCGGAGCAGGTGCCGGGAGGTGATCTCCCGCATCTGCGGCGCCGACTTGGTCGTCGTCGCCAGGTTCCGCGCGGCGGCGGTGCCGAGGCTCAGCCGCGGCTGGTCGTCGGAGGTCATCGGCTCACACCACCGATCCCCGCGCCGCGCCCAGCAGGGTGAGGACCCGCGCGGCGGCGGTGCCGAGTCCCGTCGGGCCAAGGGGCAGTGCCCCGGTGGCGACCCCGGCGGGGCCGTCGAGCAGGGCGCCTCTCACTCTCGGGTACGCCAGCTCGGACTCCTCGTAGCGCCGGGTCCCCTCATGCCAGACCTGGATCGCGGACATCCAGTCCGAAAGACCCGCCACGTACGCGGTGAGCGCCTTCCTCGCCCCCTCGTCCAGGTCGTAGTCGTCGAACAGGACGGGCAGCTCGACCGCGACGAGATGCTCGAACTGCCGCAGCCGCGAGGCGATCAGGTCGGTGACGACGCCGAGTGCCCGCCGCGCGTCGCAGTCGAAGAAGTCCTGCACGACCAGGACGCAGTTGTGCAACTCCCCCTCGTACTGGATCTCCTTCTGGTAGGAGTAGACGTCGTTGATCAGGCAGCCGACGTCGGCGGTCGCGTTCTCCAGCCCGAGCATGGTGCGGCTCTGATAGATCTCAGAGGGCACCCGCAGCTCGCTGACCGGCCGGTTCAGCGCCCTGGTGAGGTCCGACCCGAAGGTCCTGCGCCGCATCTCCATGTAGTCGACCGGATCCGGGATCCGGTTCTGCATGTGATTCGCCAGCTCCCACAGCCAGCTCTCCGTCATGCTCTCCACCGCCGTACGGAACATCCGCCGGGCGGTCATGGACATGGCGGCCGCCGTACGGGCCCACAGGTCACCCAGGGCGAGTTCCACCGGATTCGCCGGCGCGGGAATGACGCCGAGATCCAGCGGCATGAACGCGGACAACCGCTCGTTGAACGTCCGCGCGCCCGTCATGTCACCGGTGGGGCCGAAGACCACGGGGAAGTAGTCGTCGGCATAGGTCCCCCAGGTGAGCCACTCCGCCGACAACGTCAGCTCGGACGCGGAGATATCGGGATCGATCCTGGCCGAGCAGAGGGCGAAGTCGAAGCCCTTGTTCTGCCGGGCGGTCCACAACCCGGGGCCGGGAACGTTCGGGAGCGGGTCGTGGAAGCCCATGCGCGCCGCCCATTCCACGCTCTCCCTGCGCGCGGTGTCGAGGTGCGGGTTGAGCCGCACGGGGTACGGCAGGTCGATGCCGTCCCTCGGCAGCGGCTCGACCCGCCGGTACGGGACATGGGTGAAGCTCCTGGCCCCGCCCGGCCCGCGTAGGCCGGCGGCGAGCCTGAGCTGCGCGGACGCGGTGCCGAGCCCGGTGGGCCCGCCGAGCACCGGACCACCGAGCCCCGAACCACCGGGCACGGGACCGGCGGCCGGGGCGGACCCGGCGCCCCCGGCGGACCCGTTCATGTAGCGGCTGGAGCGCATGTGCCACTCGTGCCCGCCGGACTGCCAGTCCTGCAGGCCCTTGACGTACGCGAGGACGGCCAGCCGCTCCGCCGGGTCGAGGGCGTGCTCCTCGAAGAGCGGGGACAACTCGGTGAGCGTCGTGTTCTCGAACTGGTGCAACCGGGAGGTCAGCAGGTCGTTGACGGCGTCCGCCGCCTCCTGGGTCCCATAGTCGAAGAACTTCTCGAACACCAGGATCCCGTTGCTGAGCTCGCCCTCCTCCTCGACCTCCCGCTGGTAGGAGAAGATGTCGTTGCGCAGGTGCACCGCGTCGGAGAACGTGTCCCTGAGCACGTGCATCGGCCGGGTGCGGGAGACGCGCGCGGGGATCTCGGCGCCCACCGCGTGCTCCACCAGGTTCGCCGACCAGGGGGCGCCGCCGACCCTGCGCCGCATCTCGATGTACTCCATCGGGTTGGCGACCCGGCCCGCGTCGATGTTGGACAGCTCCCACAGCGACTCGTTCAGCAGGTTCCTGGTGCTCTCGACGAACCTGTCCCGCCAGTCCATGGACATCCCGGGCACCGTACGGCGCCACAGGTCGGCGAGGCCGCGTTCCACGGGGTTGACCGGCTCGGGCATGTCCGCCGTGTCGTGCACCGGCATGAAGGCCGGCAGCCGGTCGAGGTACTCCTTGGCGCCGTCCGTGTCCCGGCCGCGCTTGTAGACCTCCAGGAAGTGGTCGTCGAAGAAGAACACCCACACGTACCAGTCCGTGATGAGGTCCAGTTCGGCGGCGGAGGCGTCGGGATGGGTGTAGGCGCACATCAGCCCGTAGTCCATGGAGTCGAGCAGTTGCTCGTCCCAGACGCCGAGCCCGGGGTCGAGCATGCCCATGTCCTGGGCCCATTCCTTCGTGTGCGTGCGCGCGCCGTCCAGATGCGGGTTCAGTCTGGCCGGGTACGGCACGTAGAAGTCGGGAAGCTCAAAGGGTTGCATCGTCCGCCTTCTTCGCTAGCCGATCTCGACGCTCTCGAGAACACCGAGAGCGTCCGGGACCAGGACCGCGGCGGAGTAGTAGAGGGTGACCAGGTACGAGATGATCGCCTTGTCGTTGATCCCCATGAACCGGACAGAAACGCCCGGCTGGTACTCGTCCGGCAGCCCCGTGCGGTGCAGGCCGATGACGCCCTGGTTGGCCTCGCCCGTCCGCATCGCCAGGATCGAACTCACCCCGCGGTCGCTGACGGGGATCTTGTTGCAGGGCAGGATCGGCACCCCGCGCCAGGCCGGGACCTTGTTCCCGTTCAGCTCGGTGCTCTGCGGGTAGATGCCGCGGCTGTTGCACTCACGCGCGAAGGCGGCGATGGCCCGCGGGTGCGCCAGGATGTACCCCGGCTCCTTCCAGACCTTGGCGAGCAGCGCGTCCATGTCGTCGGGGGTGGGCGGGCCGGAGCGGGTGTGGATGCGCTGCCCCAGATCCGCGTTGTACAACAACCCGAACTCCCGGTTGTTGACCAGCTCGTACTCCTGCCGCTCCCGCAACGCCTCGATCGTCAACCGCAACTGCTGCTCGGTCTGGTTCATCGGCTCGTTGTACAGATCCGCCACCCGCGTGTGAATCCGCAGGATCGTCTGCGCCACACTCAACTCGTACTCCCGAGGCTCCGCCTCGTAGTCCACGAACGTCCCCGGCAGCGCCACCTCCCCCACATGACCCGCGGCCAGCTCGATCTCCGCCTCGCCGTGGGCGTTGACGGCCCTGGTCTCGCCCGTCTCCCTGTTCTCCAGGTACGACCGCAGCTCCGGCGACAGGGCGGCGACCTCCTGGAACGATCCACGCGACAGGATCAGCGCCGTACACGGGGTGATGGCCTTCGCGGTGAAGTCCCACACGGCCCCGTCCTCGGTCAGGGTCCGGTCGCCGAAGTGGTCGCCGTCGGCCAGGACCTCGGCGACCATCTCGCTTCCGTACGCACCGGTCGCGAGCTTGTTCACCTTCCCGTGCGCGATCAGGACCACCCGGTCCGCCGGTGTGCCCGCGCTGACGATCACCTCGCCGGGCTCGAACTCCCGCTGGGTGAACCGCCCGGCGAGGGCCTCCAGTACGTCGCCGTCGTCGAACCGGCGCAGCGTGGGCAGCTCGCACAGCTCGGCCGGGATGACACGGATGTCCGCGCCGGTGGAGACGAACGTGATCCGCCCGTCACCCACCGCGTAGCTGAGCCGCCGGTTGACCCGGTACGCGCCCCCGATCACCTGCACCCAGGGAAGGACCCGGAGCAGGTGCCGCGAGGTGATCTCCTGCATCTGCGGCGCCGACTTGGTCGTCGTCGCCAGGTTCCGCGCGGCGGCGGTGCCGAGGCTCAGCTGCGGCTGCTCGTTCGAGGAAACGGTTTCCGTCATGACGTGAACCACCTGTTCTCTGTCGGGTTTCCTGGGCATGCTCGCGAAACGCGCGGCGAGGAGACATCGGGGTCTCCCCGGCGCGGCGAGGGATTTCGCGTCGGGTGGGGTCGCGGGCGGCGCGCCACCGCACCGGATCACCGCGCCGGATCACCGCACGGCGTGGCCGGGACGGTCCGTACACGGGCCGGGAGACGAGGGCGCGCTAGCGGGTCCGGTGGATGAGGCCGTCGGCCAGCATGGCCAGCCCGGCCTTGGCCTCGGCGTCGATCGCCGCGGAGCTGAGGAGGTGGAGCGCCTCTCGGGCGCGCTCGTCGATCATGATCTCGACGTGCGCCAGCGCCCCGGTGTCGATCACGATCTGCCGCAGCGCGGCGGCCTGTTCCTCGGTCAGTTCCGCGTTGCCGTGCCAGGTTCTCAGGTGGAGCGCCTGGCTCGGCGAGGCGTGCTGGAGGGCGTGCGCGATGAGGATCGTGTGCTTCCCTTCCCTGAGGTCGTCGAGGACCGGTTTGCCGGTCTCCGCCGGATCGCCGAACATGCCCAGCACGTCGTCGCGGAGCTGGAACGCCTCCCCCAGCGGGATGCCGAACCGGGAGTAGACGTCGAGCAGGGAGGGGTCCGCGCCGGCCAGCGCCCCGCCGATCTGCAGGGGACGCTCCACGGTGTACTTGGCCGTCTTGTAGCGCACCACCGTGAGCGCCTGCTCCACCGTCGGCAGGTCGCGGACCTGGGCGAGGATATCGAGGTACTGGCCGGCGATCACCTCGGTGCGCAACCGGTCGAAGAGGACCCGGGCGGCCTTGAGACGGGACGGCTCGACCCCGCTGCCGGACAGCAGTTCGTCGGACCAGGCGAGCGTGAGGGTGCCGAGCAGGATGGCCGCGGCCTGCCCGAACGAGCGGGCCGCCATCCCCGGGTGCAGGCCGGCGAGGCTGCGGTGCATGGTGGGGCGGCCCCTGCGCAGATCGCTGCTGTCCATGATGTCGTCGTGGATGAGCAGGCCCGCATGGCAGAGTTCGAGTGCCGATCCCGCCGAGATGATCTGGTCGCAGTCCTCGCCGCCGGCTCCCCGCCATCCCCAGTAGCACAGGAGGGGCCTCACCCGTTTGCCGCCGCCGAGGATGAAGCGGCGGAGCAGCCGGTAGGCCGTCGCCACCTCGGGATCCGCGACGGGAGCGGCGTGCTCGTCGAGGAATCCGGCGAGCCGGCGGTCGATCAGGGCTCTTATCCGCTGAGCGGTCTCCTCCGCCGTCTCTCCGGCCGTCCGCCCGATCGACGCCTGGTCGCTCTCCACCGTCATCGTCCGTCCCCCTCAAGGAAGCTCCGATGCACAGGAAGCTATTGATCGGCTACAGACTGCGGAAGGTGCCATTCCGGAGAGCGGAACGCGCCGGGCCGGCCTCGGGCCGCCGTCCCCGCCCCGACATGCGGATCCTGGCGATCGGCATCCCGATCCATAACATCTTTGATACGCAGTGTGGTGATCCATTGCCATGGGTAATCATGGTCTTGCGAATCCCGTACCCGCATCATGCCCTCACATCGCGCGTTAGGTGCACACCGAAAGAATGCCGCAGACCATCGCTCATCAGAGTTCGTCCCTGCCGCGACAGCTGCCTGCCGCCCAACCGCCGAGCAGCCTGGAGAAAGCGATCACGATCCTCACGTCACTGAGCGCGGCGGTCCAGCCGATGAGCCTCGCCGAGTTGTCCAGGAGGACCGGCCTGCCCAAGACGACGACGTACCGCCTGCTCGGCGTCCTGTGCGCCAAGGGGTTGACCCAGCGGATCGGCATCGACTACGCCATCGGCGACCAGCTGGTCACCCTGGCCGGCCCGGGACCGAGGATGATCCCCGGCACCCGCCCCATCGTCCTGCCGCACATGATCCGCCTCTATGAGCAGACCCGGCAGACGGTCAACCTCGCCGTCGCCCGGGGGTTGGAGATCGCCTACGTCGAACGCGTCTACGGGCACAGCCGGGTGAGCTCGCCGTCCGACGAGGTGGACCGCGCGCCCCTGCACTGCACCGCGAGCGGCAAGGTGCTGCTCGCGTTCGATCACGAGCTCAACGTGGCCTTCCACGACCGCGGCACCCTGCGGCGGATGACCCGCCGCACCATCGCCGGGCACGCCGCGCTCGATCGGGAGCTCCGCGTGGTCCGCCGCACCGGTGTCGCCTACTCGCGGGAGGAGTTCGCCGAGGGCGTCGTCTGCGCGGCCGCCCCCGTGTTCGACGCCGAGGGCAGGATCCGCATGGCGGTGAGCGTGGCGGGCTCCTCGCCGTCCGCCGTGTCGGGAGAGGTCGCCGCGATGGTGAAGCGCACCGCGCACGCGATCTCCGTCACCATCGTCAAGGCACTCTCCGCGACGGCGCCCCGGCCCCGCGCCGACGGTCCGCCCGCGTCCTTCCTCTGACTTCTCCCCGGGACGCCGGAAATCGGGATGCTCCGGGCCGGGGCCTGGGCCACGATGGTCCGGATGACGACACCGCACCGGCCGTTCCGCTGGGACCTGGTCCGCCGTGACCGGCTCGGCACCCTCCTGGAGGGGCATCCCGAGCCCACGCCGAGCCGCGGACCATCGTGATCACCGGCGGGAACCGCTGTCCCTCCGACACCGCCGTCCCTCTGACAAGGAGAACCGGTGACATCACCTTTCGACGCCGTGTTGTGCGATTTCGACGGCGTGCTCAGGTTCCACGATCCGAAGGTCCAGTCGCGGATCGACCAGGCGTACGGCCTGGCGCCCGGCACCGTCCTGAAGACCGCGCTGAGCCCGGCGTTGATGGGGCCGGCCTCTCTCGGACAGATCACCTGCGAGGAGTGGGAGGCGTCGCTGATCATCGCGTTCGCCGAGATCCTGGACTCGCCCGAACGCGCCGTACGGCTGGTCGAGGAGTTCGCCGCGGTCCCCGCGTGGATCGACGAGCAGGTGCGTGACCTGTTGGCCCAGACGCGGCGGCGGATGCCGGTCGTGCTGGTCACCAACGCCACGACTCGCCTTGAGGAGGATCTCGACCGTTTGGGGATGGCGGGTTTCGCGGACGCCGTGGTGAGCAGCGCCCGGGTCGGGGTCGTGAAGCCGGACCGCCGGATCTATGAGATCGCCGCCGAACTCGCGGGGGCGGCCCCTGAACGGTGCCTGTTCGTGGACGACCGGGCGGAGAACGTCGCCGGCGCAGTGGCGCTCGGCATGACCGGTGTCGTGTACCGCGACTTCGCGGATCTGCGGACGGCACTGCCCCCTTCGCCGAACGGCTCCCGGCTGTCCGGTTGATCGTCCCCACCCTGAGGAAGAACCCCGGGGCGTCCCCTTCGTGGCCGGTCACCCGCGCGGCGGGGGCCGATTGGACCGTTCCATGTGCGAGCATGATCGCCGGGGGGCTCCATAGTGTTCGGGGGAGAAATTGCTTCGTAGGTTCGTAGTGGCGGCGTCCATCGCCGCCGGGCTGTCCTTGTCGGCGGCGCCTTCGTGGGCGGCCGTCGGCACCAGCGTCACACCGTCCGTGTCGTCCACGGCGTGCCTGCCGGGCTCGCCGTGCGCCGCAGCGCTGTGCCCGCCGGGCACCGTCTGCGTACCGTCGCCCAAGCAGTGCTTCACCACGCCGTGCCCGCAGTTCGACTGCGTTCCGGTGGCCCGGAGTCCCTGGGGACCGCGGCCCGGTTGGGGGCCACGATCACCCTGGTGGCCACGGCATCCGTGGGGGCCACGTGGTCCGCAGTCTCCCGGCCTCCTGAACCTGGACCTGCGGGTGCTGTAGGACGGCGGTGAGCCGGCCCGGGAGCGACCTCGGGCGAATCGAGCGCGGCCCATCTGATCAGGCGGTTCACGCCGGTCAGGTGGGCCGTCCGCATGCTGTGCCCCGTTCGCCTCGCGGATGGACTCGACCGGATCGATCATTGAGGCGGCGGCTGTCACCGCCGCCCGGCGGCAGGACGCGGCAGACATGGCGGGGTCACGAGGCGAACGCGCGTGGCCACGAGAAGCACGGCGAAGGGATACGCGATGCGACCGAAGCCCCCGTTCGGAGAGGAACTGCGGGCGAGGCTCGGTCCCGTGACCCGCGTCCGCCGCCTCACCAGCAGTCCCCGCTCACGTGTGTGGCGTGCCGAGATAGGGGGAAGCACCGCGGTGATCAAGCAGGTCGTCGGAGAAGCGGACGCCGACCTGCGGTTCCGGAGGGAGATCACCGCGTTACGGCTCGCCGCACGGGCCGACCCGCCCCTGGTTCCCGAGATCCTCGCCACCGATCCCGGCCCGCGGATCCTGGTGCTGGAATACCTCGACGGCGGCGATCCGCCCGAGGACTGGAGGGTCCGCTACGCGGCGGCGCTGGCCCGGCTGCACGCCTCCGCGAACAGCAGTGACGCCGGAGCGCTGCCGCGATGGTCCCCGCCGGGCCCCGGCGACCTGGACGCCTTCCTCAGACTGGCCGGCGACCTCCGTGTCACGGTGCCGCCGACGGCGCGCGCGGAGCTGGAGGATGTGTTGAACAGGCTGGGCCTGCTTGAGGGCGACTCCCTCCTGCACGGCGACCCCTGCCCCGGCAACGACCTGTACACCGGTGACGGGGTACGGTTCGTCGACTTCGAGCAGGCGGCGTTGGGCAACGGGCTGGCCGAGCTCGCCTACCTGCGCATCGGGTTTCCGACCTGCTGGTGCGTCACCGCGACACCCGGACCGGTGCTGCACCGCGCGGAGGCGGCCTACCGTACGGCCTGGCGCGCCGCCACCGGGACCGAGGCCCGGGGCGATCTCACCGACGCGTGCGTCGGATGGCTGCTGCGGGGCGACGCCCTGGTCCAGCGCGCCGGCCGCGACGGAACGGATCATCTGGCCCGGGTGACACGGCGCGACTGGCGCTGGGGCACCGCCACCGCCCGGCAACGACTGCTGCACCGCCTCGCCGTCGTCCGCGACGCCGCCGCCGGACGCGCCGACCTCGCGCGCGTCGGCGACCTCGCCGCAGCGATGCGAAGCCGGATGCTCGAACGCTGGCCCGCCCTTAGGCCGGTCCCCTCACGCCGCCCGTGAGCCTCCGATGGGGCCGGGACGTTCCAGGATTTCAGCACACCCGCCCTGCCGTCGTGCCCGTGGGAGCACGGCGGCCGACGCGCGGTTCCACCGCGCCCTTCAGAGGCGCAGGCGGACGGGCAACCGCGCCAGCCGCCAGGAGCCGGGCAGGAGCTGGCGTTCCAGATCGTCGGGCGCCACGGCCAGTTCGAGGCCGGGGAAGCGCCGCACCAGCGCCTCGAACGCCACCTCGCCCTCCTGGCGGGCCAGTGCGGCGCCGAGGCAGTAGTGCAGGCCGTGCCCGAACCCGACGTGGACCTCGCGGCGCCCGTCGGGCTCGCGGGTGATGTCGAGGCGTTCGGGGTCGTCGAACCGGCGCGGGTCGTAGTTGGCCGAGACGAGCATGGCCATCACCGGCTCGCCGCGCCTGATCCGCGTTCCCTCGATCTCCACGTCCTCGGCCGCGTACCGGATGCGGGTGCCGTGCACGGGCCCGCACCACCGCATCAGCTCGTGGACGGCCCGGGGCGCCGATCCCGGATCGCTCCGGAGCAGGGCGAGCTGGTCGGGATGGGTCAGCAGCGCCACCGTGCCGTTGCCGATCAGGTGGGCGGTGGTCTCGTGTCCGGCGAGGACCAGGGTGAGCACCATCGTGATCATCTCGGTGTCGCTGAACCGGTCGCCGTCCTCGTCATGGGCCCGGATCAGCCCGGTGAGCAGGTCGTCGTCCGGCCGGGCCCGGCGGCGTCCGATCAGGTCCTGGATGTAGGTCACCATCGCGCGCAGCGGTTCGGCCACCGCTCCGGGACGCGTGTCGACGAGCGACCTGCCCCAGTCGTGCCACCGCGGGCGGTCCTCCTCCGGGATGCCGACCAGCTCGCAGATGACCGTGATCGGCAGCGGGTAGGCGAACCCCTCGATGAGATCGACGACGCCGTCCTCGGCCAGATCCGGGAGCCGGTCGAGGAGGTCCTCGGTGATCTGCTCGACACGTGGTCGCAGCTCCGAGACCCGCCGCGCGGTGAAGGCGCGCGAGACCAGCCTGCGTAAGCGGATGTGGTCGTCGCCGTCGGCGTCGAGAACGCTGTCGAGCACGTACTGGGCGTACTCGCGCGGGATGCCGCGAGCCGTGATGAGCTCGTCGCGAAGGTTGGGTACGTCCGCCCCCGGCACGTTGGCCGGGTTGTTGACGAAGCGGCGGTCGCTCAGCACGGTCTTGACGTCCTCGAACCGGGTGACCAGCCAGATCGGAGTGTTCGAGCCCGCGAACACGGCACGTGCGACCGGCGACTGTTCCCGGATCCGCGAGTATCCCCCGAACGGATCGCGCAGCAGCGCGGGGTCCATCATGTCGACGGGACCGACTGTGCTGGGAGTGCTCATCATTCCCTCCTCGGGCGTGTCAGGTGCGTTTCTGCCTGCTGATCTCCTCGTTCAACCGGTCGAGCAGGCTCTGGTAGAGATCGACCACTCGGGGCGCCACCGCCGCCGTGGCCTCCGGGTCGTCGGAGATCTCGAAGGCGGAGCGGACGACATGGGCGACCATGCCGGCGTTGTCCTCGACGCTCGGGACGCCGGGCGGCCGCATCGGCTCGATCAGGAAAAATCCGGTCATGATCGCCGCGTACGCGTGACGCTGCACCGCCGGAGACGGCTCGGCGCTGATCAGGCCGTGCTCGCGCAGCAGCCGCAAGTAGGCGTCGAGCGTGCGCTCACGCGCCTCCACCAGGTCGCCGGTGGTGTCGGCGGCGCTCCTGCTCAGCGTGCCCAGGGTCTCGATGTCACCGGTGAACATCACGCGGACGATCGGGTCCTCGTGCACCCACAGGTAGACGGAAGCACTGATGCGGCTGAGCAGGACAGCGGCCGGATCCGCCCGGACGTCCCGGACGAAGCGCTCGATCATCCGGCGCTGGGCCCGCATCAGCACGGTGAGGAACAGCACCTCCTTGGTGGTGAAGTGCAGGTAGACGGTGCCCTTGCCGATGCCTGCGCGGCGGGCGACGTCTCCGACGGTGATACGGGGATACCCCCAGGCGACCAGCAACTCGCCGGCGGCGTCGAGGATCCGCTCCGCCCGCCGGTCACGCTCCTCTTCGGCCGGACTCATCGCCCCGAGACCCGCGTGCGTCACGATCCTCGCTGTCCTTCCTCACCGCTCGTGCTTCTCGCCGCGCCTCCGGCACGGCGCGGCTCAGGGGCGCCCGCCGCGTTTCCCCTTGCGTGCCATGACCGAGATGAAGAATCCGGTCATCGAGTCAAACGTACGCCGCAGGGGGCCGGCGGGCAATGCCCGTCCTCTGGCGGGAGAACCTCTTGCGGGTACGGCGGCGCGTCGCGTCGCATAGAGCACGCCATCGGCAGGCCAGTCGGCCGAGGTGACGGCGGGACGCCGCCGCGGCCCCCGGCGTTCCTACGCCATGACGGCGACGAACCTCCAGTCGAGGACGACCCTCGGCTCACCGTCCCCCACCACGCCGACCAGCGAGCGGAGATGGAGCAGGCCACCACCGCCGGGCAGCGGAGTGCGGCGTTCCACGACGACCTCGCTGGAAAGCGTGTCCCCTTCGTGGACGGGGCCGACGTGGTCGCAGCCGTGCCAGGCCACGACCGTGACCAGGTTCGGCAGCGCCCGGGCGGCCTGGGACAGCGCGAGGCCGATGGTGTGCCCGCCGTACACCAGGCGGCCCGAGCCTCCGGCGGCGCCCACGTCGTGATGTACCTGTGCCACGTTCACGGTGAGCCTGGCCAGCTCCGGGGCGCTGGACACGACGTCTCCCCCGCCCACC
>NZ_JADDIL010000035.1:0-91269 GCF_020826795.1 Microtetraspora sp. AC03309
CCCCTGGCCCTCCCGGACCGGAGCACCCACCCTGGCCCTCCGAGACCGGAGCACCCACCCCCCGGCTCTCCCGGACCGGAGCGCCCACACCTGACTCTCCGAGCCGGGCTGCCCGCCGTCGGCTTTCCGGGCCGAGCCTTCCGAACGCACCCAGCGTTTTGGGCCTTGCCGCCACCACGACTCGGGGTTACGATCCGCGTAATTATTAGGAAACTTTCCTTTAGGAAAGAGTTCTCACATGCGCCGATTAGCCGTCCTGTTGCTCCCGATCGCCATGATGGTCGCCTTCGCGGCCGCCCCGGCACACGCTGCCGCCCGCCTCACCGCCGCCTTCACCCTGACCGGCAATCAGGGCAAGTTCGTGGTGAGCAACCCCGACAGCGCCCCCGTCACCGGCTGGTCGATCCAGTTCGACCTGCCCGCCGGGGTCACCGTCAGCAACCCCCAGAACGCCACCACGACCCAGACCGGCACACGGGTCAAACTCACCCCGGCGTTCTACATCAACACCGTCCGGGCGAACGGGAACACCGAGCCGTACAGCCCGACCTTCACGCTCAGCTCACCCGCCCAGCCGACGAGCTGCCTGATCAACAACGCCAACTGCGACGGCAGCGGCGACCCGCCCGCGCCGGCCGCACCGGTCGTCGCGAGCTTCTCCCTCAGCGGCAGCCAGGGGAAGTTCGTCGTCGAGAACAACGGCGACGCCGCCCTCGACGCCTGGTCGATCCAGTTCGAGCTGCCCGCCGGGGTCACCGCGAGCAACGCCCAGAACGGCTCGCTGAGTCAGAGCGGCCGCCAGGTCACGCTGAGTCCGGCCTTCTACAACACCAAGATCGCGGCGCACGCGACCACCGAGCCGTACAGCCCGACCTTCACGCTCAGCTCGCCCGTGGAGCCGACGAGCTGCCGGGTCAACGACGTGCGATGCGACGGCTCGGCGGACACCCCGCCCTCCGCGCCGGGGAACCTCCGCTCGCCGGTCAAGACCACCAAGACGGTCTCCCTCGCCTGGGACGCCGCGACCGCGGGCAGCCTCCCGATCACGGCGTACGAGGTCTACCGCGGCACCGACCTGGCCACGACGGTCACCGGGACCGCCGCGACGGTCACCGGCCTGAGCCCGAACACCGAGTACACGTTCACGGTCAAGGCCAAGGACCGCAAGGGCACCCCCTCTCCGGCCAGCTCGCCGCTCAAGGTGACCACCAACAATCCGGCCGACGACACCCAGCCGCCCACCGTGCCGGCCAACGTGCGCAGCACCGGCAAGACGTCGTCCAGCGTCGCGCTCGCGTGGGACGCCTCGACCGACAACAAGGGCGTCGCCGGATACGACGTGTACGTCGGCACGACACTGGCGACGAGCGTGCTCGGCACCACGGCCACGGTGATCGGGTTGTCCCCGTCCACGGAGTACACCTTCACCGTGCGGGCCCGTGACCTCTACGACAACACGTCGGCTGCCGGCGTCGCCGTCAAGGCGACCACCGCCGACATCGTCGAGAACGGGTACGCCAGGGTCGGCTACTTCGTGCAGTGGGGCATCTACGGCCGCCAGTACTTCGTGAAGAACCTCGACACGACCGGGGCGGCGGCGAAGCTGACCCACCTCAACTACGCGTTCGCCAACATCGACCCGGTGAAGCTGACCTGCCTCAACGGCGTCACCAAGGGAACCTCGTCCGACCCGCAGGACCCGAACCAGGGTGACGGCTCCGGCGACGCCGACGCCGACTACGGCCGGCCGATGAGCTCGGCGCAGTCCGTGGACGGGGTCGCCGACACCGGCTGGGAGAAGCTGCGCGGCAACTACAACCAGCTGCGCAAGCTCAAGGCGAAGTACCCGAACCTGAAGGTGCTGATCTCGCTCGGCGGCTGGACGTACTCGAAGTACTTCTCCGACGTGGCCGCCACGGACGCATCCAGGAAGAAGTTCGTCAGCTCCTGCATCGACATGTACATCAAGGGCGACCTGCCCGAGTACAACAGCGCGGGCGGGCCGGGCAGCGCCGCCGGGATCTTCGACGGCATCGACCTGGACTGGGAGTGGCCGGGCGCCGAGGGCCACGCCGGAAACCACATCGGCCCGAACGACAAGGCGAACAACACCCTGCTGATCGCCGAGTTCCGCAAGCAGCTGGACGCGCTGACCGTGGAGACCGGGAAGCGCTACCAGCTCACCGCGTTCACCCCGGCCGACCCGGACAAGATCGCGGCGGGCTGGGACCTGCCCGAGGTCGCCAAGTCCCTGGACATCTTCAACATCCAGGGCTACGACTTCCACGGCGCGGGCAGCGACAACTCGTGGGAGCCGAACCGGACCGGCCACCAGGGCAACCTGTACGCCGACACCGACGACCCGTACTCGTTCCACTTCAGCGTCGAGAACGCGGTCGACGTGTACCTGCAGGCCGGGGTGAACCCGCGCAAGCTCACCATCGGTCTCGCGTACTACGGGCGCGGCTGGCAGGGCGTCACCGACGGCGGCAAGTCCGGCGAGTGGCAGTCGGCGACCGGTGCCGCGCCGGGCCAGTTCCAGGAGGAGGCGGGCACCCGGGGCTACAGCAACCTGGTGGCGAGCGTGCCCGGCTGCACCGTACGGCACGACGAGCAGGCGGGGGCCACCTACTGCTACACCGGCAGCGCGAGCCAGCCCGGCCAGTGGTGGACCTTCGACGACACGTGGTCGATCGCCAAGAAGACCGCGTGGCTGCGTACCAAGGGCCTGCTCGGCGTGATGATCTGGGAGATGTCCGGTGACACCGGCACGCTGACCGGTGCCGTGGACACCGGCCTGAAGTAACCCTTACTCGGATATTTCAGGAAACGACGGATCTCCCGGCGGGGACGGCGAGGGACACGCCCGCTCGATGGGCGCGCCCCCGCCGGGAGATCCGCCAGACGTTCGTCCCGTCTGCGGCTTTCCGTGGCAAGGCTGGTCAGCGCGGGGCGGGCGGCTGCGGGCCCTTGGCGTACATGTCGGCGACGTGACCGGCGAGCACCGTGAAGAAACCGGTGAAGCCGAGGAGCGCGAGCGCCGCACCGACGATCACATCATTGCGGGTGGCCGTGGTCCAGGTCGCGCTGTCCGGTTGCTGCCCGGTCACGAACGGCGCCGCGACCAGCCAGACGCCGATCGCGAAGATCATGCCGATGCCGGCGATTCCCCACCTGCTCACCAGTCCTCCTCCGCATTCGTGTACGCGGTCTGCGTGTGGGTGCTCGGCCCGTGGGCGTTCCGCGGGCGGGCGTTCTGTTGATGGGCGTTCTGTTGATGGGCGTTCTGTGGCTGGGCGTTCTGCGGCTGGGCGCTCGGCGCGTGGATCCGCTCCATCTGGTCGGCGGCCAGTGCGGCCACCAGAGGCTTGAGCAGGCCGTGCAGGTCCTCGATGGTCGGCACCTGCGGCGGGGGCGGCGGCGGCTCCTCCTCCAGCGCCCGTGCGACCCTCGCCGCGTCCGACGAGTCGGCCCGGCCGTGCTCATCCGGATGCGGCAGGGCCGACCGGTCCGGCCGTACCGCCTGACGCTCGGGCAGCAGCCCGTCGGCGCGGAGCTGCGCGCGCCAGGCACGGGACCACACCCCGATGGTGGCCAGGGAGAACACACACACCAGCGCTCCCGTCCACGCGTCGACCTCCGACGCCGTGCTGCCGGAGGGGTAGTTCAGGCCGTACGGCGCGATCAGCAGCCAGACACCCGCGCCGAGAGCGGCGGTCGCCGTGATCAGGCCAGCCAGATATCGGGTCATTTGCTCTCCTTTTCCACCAAAGCCGCGAGCAGCACCTGGCCTGCCAACGGCCGCAGCAGCTGCCGGGACGCGGCGCGAGCGCGGGCGGCGTCATCGTCGGCGGCGGCGTCCGGCACCGCGTCGGGCGGGACGAGCCGGGCGGCGGCAGCGAGCAGCCGGGGCGACGCCCCGCGTTCGAGCCGGTCGGCGAGCCAGGCGAGCGCGACGCCGGTCACCGCCAGTGTCACCGCGCTCGGCCGCGTGGACGCCTCCCCGCGCAGCGGCACCTCCTTCAGGAAGAGCGCGAGCAGCAGGCTGGCGGCGGCGAACGGAATCGCCCACAGGTAGACGGCCTGGACCGCCGTGGTGAACGCTTCGAGCAGCTCGTGGAGCTGCGCGCCGGGCAGCCGGGCGAGCATGCCGGGATCGAGCTGGACGGCCTGCGCCGGCAGACCGGCCCTGGCGAGTTCCTCCTCCAGGGTGCGGATCTGGATCGTGCCGAACAGCGCGGTGCCGAGCGAGCCGCCGAGAGTGCGGAAGAACGCGATGGCGCTGGACGCGGTACCGATGTCACCGGGGAGTACGGCGTTCTGCGTCGCCACCAGCGGGACCTGCATGAAGCCGCCCACACCCAGACCGACCACCACGGTGAAGGCCATGAGCAGCACCCGCGACGTGTCCACCTCGACCAGGCTGAGCAGGTACAGCCCGACGGCCAGGATCCCCGCTCCCAGGACGGGCATCGCCTTGTACCGGCCGGTCTTGGAGACCAGCGCCCCGCTCACCAGAGAGGCGACGATCACGCCGCCGGTCAGCGGGACGAGGGCGAGCCCGGACTCCGTGGCCGTGTCGCCGCGGACGATCTGGAGATAGGTGGGCAGGTAGACCACGGCGCCGAACAGCGCGGCTCCGGACAGCAGCGACAACCCCGCACTGACCGCGACCACCGGATCGGTGATGACCCGCGGCGGCAGGATCGGCTCGGCCGCGCTGCGCTGCCGGGCGGCGAAGGCCACGGTCAGGCAGACACCCGCCGCCGCGAGAGCGATGATCTGCGGCGAGGCCCAGTCGTACGTGCGACCGCCCCACACCGTGACCATCAGGATCGAGCACACGGCGGCGACCAGGAGGACGGCCCCGGGATAGTCGATGCTGTGCTGCACCGTCGTGCGGGGCAGATGCAGCGCGACCGCGATCACGGCGAGCGCGGCCACGCCCAGCGGCAGGTTGATCCAGAAGATCCACCGCCAGGTCGCGTGGTCGGTGAAGAACCCTCCGACGAGCGGGCCCGCGACGCTGGCCAGGCCGAACACGCCGCCGAAGAGCCCCTGGTAGCGGCCACGCTCACGAGGCGGGACGACGTCCGCGATGACGGCCATGGCGAGCGCCATGAGGCCGCCGCCGCCCAGCCCCTGGACGCCGCGGAAGATGATGAGCTGGGCCATGTTCTGGGCGAGGCCGCACAGGATGGACCCGATCAGGAAGATGACGATCGCGCTCTGGAAGATCTGCTTGCGGCCGTACAGGTCCGAGAGCTTGCCGTACAACGGGGTCCCGGCCGTGGAGGCGAGCAGATAGGACGTGACCACCCAGGAGAGCTGGTCCAGCCCGCCGAGCTCCTGCGCGATCATGGGCAGCGCGGTGGCCACGATCATCTGGTCCAGAGCGGCGAGCAGCATGGCGAGCATGAGTCCGGCCATGACGAGCCGGATCTGCGCGCGAGTCAACAACGACAACCCCCGCTTCGATCACAATGAGTGATGACGACACTACGCAGAGATGAGGATCGCCGTACCGAGAATGACCATTCTTCTCCTCACCCGCCCGCGCGAGCGGTTTCCTGCGCGGGTTCCGGCGGGCGGGTTCCGGCGGAACCCAGCGGGATGCAAGGTGGCTCCAAGTCGGCGGCACTACTCATGGAGGCATGAAGAACAGCACCATCATCAGGACCGCCCGCAGAACCGCCCGCGCGGCCGGTGCCGCCGCGCTGCTGACGGTCGTGGCCGTCGGCGGCCTGACCGCGCCGGCCGAGGCCGCCGCGGCCCGGCTCCACTGGGGACCCGTCCAGTCCAAGGGCGGCCACGGGGGGTACGCCAAGGCCGACGTGTGGATCACCGACTTCAGCGCGGAGACGTTCGTCGTGTCGGGCACGCTGTACGACCGCGACCGGCACGACGGTCATTGCGCGTACATCCGCGCCCGCTTCCACTACGCCGGCGGCGGCACCGGATGGGCCCAGCCCAGGTCGACCTGCGCGGCGAAGAGCTCCTTCCGGCTCTCCTCCGACGGCGAGATCACGCGTGTGGACGTGAAGGTCTGCGTACTGGACAAGGCCCGCCGGGCCACCGTGAACTGCTACGTCGATCCGATCAAGGCCTCGACCGTGGCCAACTGGCCCCAGTAGCCGCACGGGCGGGTCGGTGGGGCCAGTCGGTCACGGCCGGGAGCGGGTCAAAGCGGGTCAGATGGTGACGCGGACCCCGTACCTCTCCAGCCAGGCGTTGAACTGGATGAGCTGCTCCATCGCGGCCCTGCTCTCCTGGAGGCTGGTCGTCCCCACCTCGTGGTCGAGCGCGGTCCGCGCCTTCGCCATGTCGAGCAGCGGCGCCACCGGCAGGTCGTCCAGGCCGAGGAGTCTGACCGCCTCGGCCTGGAGCGCCCGCTCGTACGCGGGGTCCTGGGTCGAGGGGTAAGGGCTCTTGCGGCGCTCGACCACCGAACGCGGCAGGACGTCCGCGGTGGCGGCGCGCAGGAGGCTCTTCTCCCGCCCGTCGAACGTCTTCATCGCCCACGGGGCGTTGTAGACGTACTCCACCAGGCGGTGGTCGCAGAACGGGACGCGCACCTCCAGGCCGACGGCCATGCTCATCCGGTCCTTGCGGTCCAGGAGGATCTGCACGAAGCGGGTGAGGTGCAGATAGCTGACCTCCCGCATCCGCTTCTGCAGGCCGGTCTCACCGGGCAGCGGCTTCACCTCGGCCAGGGCCTGCTGGTAGGCGTCGGCCCGGTAGGCGGGGATGTCGAGCTTGCGGGTGAGCTCCTCGTCGAAGAGCCCGTCCAGGCCGCGGCGCCCGATGGAGCCCCGCATGGCCAGCCACGGGAAGGTGCCGGAGTTGACCGCCTCGGCGTCGTGGAACCACTTGTACCCGCCGAAGACCTCGTCGGCGGATTCGCCGGAGAGCGCCACGGTCGAGTGTCCGCGGATCGCCTTGAACAGCAGGTAGAGCGAGGTGTCCATGTCGCCGATGCCGGCCGGCAGGTCGCGTGCCCGCAGCACCGCCGCACGGACGGCCGGGTCCATCAGATCGGCCGAGTTCAGCAGGATGTCGGTGTGGTCGGCGCCGATGTGCTTGACCACGTCCTTGACGTACGGGCCGTCAGGGGTGTCGCGCATCTCGTCGGGCTGGAAGTTCTCGGTGTACCCGGCGAAGTCGACGGAGAACGACCGGACCTTCGTCGTGCCCAGCGCCCTCGCGGCGAGCGCGGTCACGGCGCTGGAGTCCAGGCCGCCCGACAGCAGGCTGCACAGTGGCACGTCCGAGATGAGCTGGCGGCTGACGATGTCGTCCAGCAGCCCGCGCACGTTCTCGATCGTGGTGGGCAGGTCGTCGGTGTGCTCGCGGGACTCCAGGGTCCAGTAACGGCGCCGGGTCACGCCTTCGCGGCGGATCCGGACGAGCTGGCCGGGACGGACCTCGTACATGCCGCGGTAGATGGCCCGCTCCGGCGTCTTGACGAAGGCGAGCAGCTCGCGCAGGCCGTCGGCGTCGACCACCCGTTCCGCCAGCGGGTTGGCGAGGATCGCCTTCGGCTCCGAGCCGAACAGCACCCCTGACGGGGTCGGGTAGTAGTAGAGCGGCTTGATGCCCATCCGGTCGCGCACGAGGAGCAGTTCCTCGCGGCGGGCGTCCCAGATGGCGAAGGCGTACATGCCGTTGAGCCGGCCGACGAAGTCCTCTCCCCACTCCAGGTACGCCTCGAGGACGACCTCGGTGTCGCTCTCCGTCCGGAAGTGGTGCCCGCGGGCGGCCAGTTCGGCGCGCAGCTCGCGGAAGTTGTAGACCTCGCCGCTGTACGTGAGGACGGCGAGGAGCCTCCCGTCCCTTTCGGCGGCCATCGGCTGGCGACCGCCCTCGATGTCGATGATGGCGAGCCGGCGGTGGCCGAGCGCCGCGTGCGGCTCCACCCGCAGACCTTCGGCGTCCGGTCCCCGGCACACCATGGTGTCGGTCATGGCCTGCGCGACGTCGCGCACGGTCCTCAGGTCACGGTCGTAGTCGACCCAGCCGGCGATACCGCACATCTTCGTGCCCCCCTAGCGAGAAGAAGTTAGTACAGCTAACTAAACGCCTGACCTGGGCGGATTATGCCCGCGCGGATCCAGAATCAGCTCGCCGACCTCCGCAAAGAGCTACAAATGTCACGTAAAGCGACGAACCCACCCGCATGGGGCCGGTGGGTTCAATCTCGATGCAACCGTGCTGATCAGACAAGGATCACTGGCAACCGGGCCCAGAGGAGCCCATGAAAAGGATCAGACACAGAAGCGGTTGCTCTGAGTCTTGCCATACAGGAATAGATGTCATGTCAGAAGCACGATTTTGCCCGTGAAGCGCCGTGCCTCGATGTCGGCATGTGCGGCGTCGGCCGCTGCCAGCGGATAACTCTGGCCGATGACCGGAGCCAGCCGACCCGCGGCGGCTTCGCTCAGCACGTGCGTCACCCGCCGGGGATTGTCCGGCCAAAACTCCGGCAGCTGCGACATGTCCACTACCGTGAGCCGCCGCCGGCCCACATCACTGATCACGGTCTGTGCCCCGCTGGTCATGCCGTACCCGGAGAACCGGCCGCCGTCCGCGAGCAGGGACGCCGCCGCCGCGCCGATCTGGCCACCGATTCCGTCGAACACCACATCCACCCCGTGCCGGCCAGTGAGCATGCGCACCTGGTCGGACCAGGCCGGCATGGAGTAGTCGACCGCCTCAGCGCCCAGCTTCAGCGCGACGGAGCGTTTCTTCGCTCCGTGCACGGCGGCGATGGCCGTCGCCCCCGCCGCGAGAGCGAGCTGCACGAGGAGGTTGCCGAGACCCCCCACCCCCGGCGCCACCAAGACTCGCTCCCCCATCCGCACCGGGGTCCTTTCCAGCAAGGCCAGAGCGGTGCTGCCATCGTCCATCACGGCCATGGCGCTGCGCAGGTCAAGACCCTCCGGCACCGGAAAGGCGGTCTCCAGCGCGGCGACAACTGTGTCGGCGTAACCTCCGCCGTACCCGTCGCTCACCGCTCGGGCGACCACCCGGGTGCCCAGCCAACTGCCGTCGACCCCGGCCCCGACCGCGGCGACCGTGCCCGCGACCGCACCGCCGGGAACATACGGCGGATCCACCGCGAACACCTCGGGACCGTTGCCGGACCGAATCAGGGTGTCCATCCAGGTCACGCCCACGACGGCTACATCGATACCGAGTTGTCCCGCTCCCGGTGACGGCGTGGGCAGGTCAACCAGCTTCAGAACGTGAGGGGCGCCGAACCGGGTCGCCATGATCGCTCGCATGAGGTCAAGTCTCCAACCTCACCTCGACTTGAGGTCAAGCACCGGCGCCAAGCCCCGCTTTCGCGGGTCAGAGGTTCCGCTCCGGTACGCGACTCGACGCAGGGGTTCCGGATCGATTCTGGCGGGAAAAGTCAGGCACGATACGACGTTCCCGGAGGTCAGGGGAGTTCGGCGAAGCGCTCGACGTTGTCGCTCCTTCCGGAGACGAGGACGATGTCGCCGTAGGAGAGCTCGGTCTCCGCCGTGGTGTAGGTGAACTCCTCGCCGGGGCTCTTGACGGCCACGATCGTCACGCCGTACTTGCGGCGCAGCTTCGACTGGCCCAGCGGGACGCCGACGAACTCCTTGGGCGGGTGGGTCTTGACGAGGGCGAAGTTCTCGTCGACCTCGACGTAGTCGAGCATCCGGCCACTGACCATGTGGGCGACCCGCTCCCCCATGTCGTGCTCGGGGAAGACGACGTGGTGGGCGCCGATCCGGTGCAGGATCTGGCCGTGCTGGCGGCTGACCGCCTTGGCCCAGATGTCCTCCAGCTCCAGTTCCACCAGCAGCGAGGTGGCGAGGATGCTCGCCTCCAGGTCACTGCCGATGGCGACCACGGCACGGTAGAAGTCGGGCACGCCGAGCTGGCGCAGCGCCTCGATGTCAGTGGCGTCCGCGGTCGCGATGTTCGTGATCCGTCCGGCCAGGCTCTGCACCAGCTTGGGGCGGCTGTCGATGGCCAGCACCTCGGTTCCCCTCGCCGCCAGTTCCAGCGCGAGGGAGCTGCCGAACCGGCCGAGGCCGACGACAACGACAGGATCGTTCTTCTTGTCAGCCAACGATGACTCGCTCCTCGGGTAGTTCGTAGCGGCGGGTGCGCTCCTTGAGGGCGAGCGCCGAGCCGAGCGTGAGGGGGCCGATCCTGCCGATGAACATGAGCACCACCAGCAGCAGGTGCCCGGCCGGGGGTATGTCGGCGGTGATGCCGGTGGACAGGCCGGTCGTGCTGAACGCCGAGACGGCCTCGAACAACACCTTGTCCAGGCTGTGCGGGGTCAGCACGAGCAGGACGTAGGTGGACACCGCGACGAGGGCGACGCCGAGCGCGCTGATCGCGACCGCCTGGCGCTGCGCGGACTCGGTGAGCCGCCGGTGCCCGACGTTGACCCGGGACTCGCCCCGCAGCTCCGCCCAGATGACGAAGGCCAGCAGTCCGAACGTCGTGACCTTGATGCCGCCCCCGGTGCCGGCGCTGCCCGCGCCGATGAACATCAGGATGTCGGTGGCCAGCCAGCTCGACGGCGCCATCTGGGAGACGTCGATGCTGTTGAAGCCCGACGAGCGCGGCATGACGGCGGTGAAGAAGCTGGCCAGCAGCTTCTCGGAGTCGTCGAGGGCGCCCATGGTGCCGGGGTTGCGCCACTCCGTCATCAGGAAGACCAGCGTGCCGGAGGAGAGCAGGAGCACGGTGACGACGACGGTCACGCGGGTGAGCACCGACCAGCGGCTGGGCCGCCGCCAGGAGCGCAGCAGCTCGAACATCACCGGGAAGCCCAGGCCGCCGACGATCACCGCCGCGGCGATCGTCAGGCAGATCCACGGGTCGGTCACGAACCCCATCAGGCTGTCCGGCCACAGGGCGAACCCGGCGTTGTTGAACGCCGAGATCGCGTGGAAGACCCCGTGGTAGACCGCCTCACCGAACGACTCGTCGTACTTGATCATCAGTCTGGCGGTGAGGATCACGGCCACGATCGCCTCGGAGACGAGGCTGAAGATCACGACGTTGCGCACCACCCGGCGGGCGTCGGCCACGTTGAGCGTGCTGGTCTGGGCCTGGGCCATGAGCCGGACCCGGAGCCCCATGCGGCCGGAGACCAGCATGGTGAACAGGGTGGCCATCATCATGATCCCGAGGCCGCCGACCTGGACCAGCCCGGCGATCACCCCTTCACCGAAGGAGGACCAGTACGCCCCGGTGTCGACGATCACCAGACCCGTCACGCACACCGCCGAGGTCGCGGTGAACAGGGCGGACACCCAACCCGCGGACTCACCGGAGGTCGTCGCGATCGGAAGCGTCAGGAGGACCGTGCCGATCAGCACCACGCTGCCGAATCCGGTCGCCAGGACCTGGGTCGGGTTCTGGAACCGGTCGAGTACGGCCGAGCCCCACCCGGCCTGCCGCCCCTTCACTTCGCCGGCCCCTTCGGAGAAGACCGCCGTACCACCGAGCGCCTCCGTCAAGAGAGCATCAAGAGACAACGTCAAAGAGACAATGTAAGCGACCCACGGTAACAGGATCCGCAGGTTAAAGCCGACGTACGTCACCTTAGTCCGAAATATGGACCGAAACCGGCGCTGACGTGCCGATCCTGCATGACAGGTGTCAACCCGGGACTCATAAGATTGGGCATGGACTGCCAGACCTGAACGAACGGGGTACCCGGTGCTACACGAGAAGCTGTCGACGATCTACGACAACGTCCTGCGCCGTAATCCCGGTGAAATCGAGTTTCACCAGGCCGTCCGCGAGGTCTTGGAGAGTATCGGCCCGGTCCTCGGCAAGCACCCCGAGTACGCCGAATCCAAGATCATTGAGCGGATATGTGAGCCCGAGCGGCAGATCATCTTCCGTGTGCCCTGGGAGGACGACCAGGGCGAGGTGCAGATCAACCGTGGCTTCCGGGTCGAGTTCAACAGCGCGCTCGGGCCGTACAAGGGCGGGCTGCGCTTCCACCCGTCCGTCTATCTGGGGATCATCAAGTTCCTCGGGTTCGAGCAGATCTTCAAGAACAGCCTGACCGGCCTGCCCATCGGCGGCGGCAAGGGCGGCTCGGACTTCGACCCCAAGGGCAGGTCCCAGAGCGAGATCATGCGCTTCTGCCAGAGCTTCATGACCGAGCTCTACCGCCACATCGGCGAGTACACCGACGTCCCCGCCGGTGACATCGGCGTCGGCGGCCGGGAGGTCGGCTACCTCTTCGGGCAGTACAAGCGCATCACGAACCGGTACGAGTCCGGCGTGATCACCGGCAAGGGGCTGAGCTTCGGCGGCGCCCAGGTCCGCACCGAGGCCACCGGGTACGGCTGCGCGTTCTTCGTCGAGGAGATGCTCAAGGCGCGCGGCACGTCCTTCGACGGCAAGCGCGTCGTGGTGTCCGGGTCCGGCAACGTCGCGATCTACACCATCGAGAAGGTGCGCCAGCTCGGCGGCGTCGTGGTCGCCTGCTCCGACTCCTCCGGATACGTCGTGGACGAGAAGGGCATCGACCTCGACCTGCTCAAGCAGGTCAAGGAGGTCGAACGCCAGCGGCTCAGCGCGTACGCCGCCAAGCGCGCCGGCGAGGGCGCGGTGTTCGTGCCCGGCCACAGCGTGTGGGAGGTGCCCTGCGAGGTGGCGATGCCGTCCGCCACACAGAACGAGATCACCGGCAAGGACGCCGAGCGGCTGGTACGCGGCGGCTGCGTCGCGGTGGGCGAGGGCGCCAACATGCCGACGATGCCCGAGGCCATCCGGGTGTTCCAGGACGCGGGCGTGGCCTTCGGGCCGGGCAAGGCCGCCAACGCGGGCGGCGTGGCCACCAGCGCGCTGGAGATGCAGCAGAACGCCAGCCGCGACTCCTGGACCTTCGAGTTCTCCGAGCGCCGCCTGCGCGAGATCATGTCCGACATCCACGACCGCTGCCTGAAGACGGCGGACGAGTACGGCATGGCGGGGAACTACGTGGCGGGCGCCAACATCGACGGCTTCAAGCGGGTCGCCGACGCGATGCTCGCGCTCGGGCTGATCTGAGCCGGACGCCTCCCGGGGAAGGTGCCGTACCCCCTCGCGTACTCCCCTGGTCGTATGTGACGTGTCTCTGGCCGGACGACGACTCGGCGGGCGTGATGGGACAAGATCCTCCCTAAACCACGTATCTGAAGGGAGCGCACCGTGCGCAGGGTCTTCGTCGCGCTGGCCGGCCTGCAAATGCTCGCCATACTCGCGCAGTTCTATTTCGCGGGCGTCGGCGCCTTCGACAAACCGCAGTCGGACGACTCGTTCGCGCTGCACGGCACCACCGGAATGATGGTCATCCCCGTCCTGTCCCTGCTGATCACCGTGGTGGCCACGATCGTCAAGGCGCCGGGCCGGCTGATCGGGCTGAGCATCGCGCCGTTCGGCCTGGTCATCGTCCAGATGCTGATCATCATCCTGGGCCGGGCGCTGGACGACGCCACCGGCAACTCCACGACGGCGTCACTGGCCATCCTGGGCCTGCACGCCGTCAACGGCCTGGCCATCATGGCCGTCTCCGGACAGGTGCTCGCCGGAGCCCGGAAGTTCGCCTTCGCCGGCGAGACGACGCCGAAGAACGTGACGGCGCCGGTGTCATGACCACCTCGGGGCTGCTCGCGCTCGACCTGCTCGCCTCGGCCCTGACCACGCTCGCGTGGTTGGGGACCGGGGCGGCCGCCGCCTTCCGGCGTCCGAAAGTGGCGCTGGCCCTGTTCCCCGTGGCCGTGCTCGTGACGCTGGCCCGGGTCGCCTGCGTCATCGCGCTCGCCCGCGCCGGATGGTGGTTCGTCCAGGAGAAGGTCATCGTCGCGGTGCCCCTCCTCGGCCTCACCGTACTGGTGGCGGCCGTGCTCGCCGGGCCGCGTCTCGTCGAGGCGGCCCGCGGCCGTGGCGTCATGGCGGCCCGGCCCATCGTGGTGATGCCCCTGCTGGGCGCGGGCTTCGCCGCGGCGGCGGGGCTGGTGCACACGCTCCTGCTCGGCTACCCCGCGACCTGGAGCACGGGCCTGCTCACGGTGGCGCTCTTCGGGGTCGCCCTTCTGGTGAGCTGGCGGGTCGTCTGCCCTCCGGTACGCGGGCTCCGGCCCGGCGCCTCCGCGATCCTCGCGGTGGCCCTGCTCGGCACCGGGCTCGCGTTCGCCCCGGTCGAGGCGACCGACCTCGGCGGCGGCGTCTCCGGAGAGCGGCACGAGCACCAGGGACAGGCGGTGACCGCGCTGCGCGGGCCGAACGCCCCGGCCGAGGGCGGCAGGGTGCGCCGCTTCATGCTGACCGCCCGCACCTCGACCATCGCGCTGTCCTCCGGGAAGCAGGTCGCCGCGTGGACGTTCAACGGCCAGGTGCCCGGACCCGCGATCACCGCGACCGAGGGCGACCTGATCGAGGTACGGCTGCGCAACGCCGACATCGAGTCGGGCGTGACGCTCCACTGGCACGGCTACGACGTCCCCTCGGGCGAGGACGGGGTCCCCGGCCTGACCCAGGACGCGGTCCTTCCGGGCGAGGAGTTCGTGTACCGCTTCCTCGCGAACCAGGTGGGGACCTTCTGGTACCACACGCACGAGGTGTCCGACCTCGGCGTGCGGATGGGGTTGTACGGCACCCTCGTGGTGCACTCGCGTAACAGGGCCGAGGGCCTGGACCTCACCCTCCCCGTGCACACGTTCTCCGGCACGACCGTGCTCGGCAACCACGACCAGCCCATCCAGCAGCGGGCGTACCCCGGCATGCCGACCCGCCTGCGCCTGGTCAACACCGACAACACCCCGCACCGGTTCACGCTGAGCGGTACGCCGTACCGGCTGGTCGCGATCGACGGCAACGACCTCAACGAACCGGGCGAGGTGAGCAAGGTGGGACTGCGCCTGCCCGCGGGCGGCCGGTACGACCTCGCCTTCACGATGCCCGCCACCGGCGTGCGCCTGCTCGTGGACGACCGTACGGAGGGTCTGAAGCTGGTGCCCGCCGCGACCACCGGCGCCCTTGACCCCGCCGGGACGACGGGGAGCGTCGAAACGATCGAGAATGTCCGGACCACCACCGGGACGACCGACGCCGCCGGAACCACCGGAACCGCCGGGAGCACGGGCAGCGCGACCGCGGCGAGCCCCACCGCCGGTCCGGTCGAGAACACCGCGAGCTGGCCCGAACTCGACCCGCTCGCGTACGGAGAACCCGCCGCCCCGCCGTTCGACGCGAACGAGCAGGTGAAGCGGAGGTTCACGCTCGTCCTCGACCAGGGACTCGCCATGGTCGACGGGCGGCCGATGTACGCGCACACGGTCAACGGGCAGGCGTTCCCGAACGTCCCCACGCAGATCGTGACGGAAGGCGACCTCGTCCGGATCACCGTCGTGAACCGGGGACGCGAGACCCACCCCTGGCACCTGCACGGGCACCGCGTGCTCGTCCTCAGCCGCGACGGCCGCGCACCGACCGGGGCGCCCTTGCTGCTCGACACCTTCGACGTACGCCCCGGAGAGGTCTGGGAGGTGGCCTTCCGCGCCACGAACCCGGGGCTGTGGATGAACCACTGCCACAACCTGAGCCACGCCGACATGGGCATGGCCCTGCACCTCTCCTACGAGGGCGTCACCACCCCGTTCCACGGAGCGCACGGCGGCTGACGCCCCACCCCTGGGGGTGCTGCTCCATCCCGGGGGTCTGCTTCACCCGGCTCGTCCCGGGGGCCTGCTTCACCTGCGGGTTCCGGCGGCTCCGCGAAACGTTCGCGGGGACCGGGCATCCGCGCACTGACTATTCGCGCACTGGGCGTTCATGTACTGGACGTTCATGCACTGGACGGTTCGGATGCGCCGACCACCTGAGGAGCGGCTGCCGGCGTACCCACTGCCGAGAACTGTCCGTTTCTGTGGCAGATACGTCCCATACAGCGGGGCGCCCCTCGCGGCCGGTCGGGCTGCCCGAGACCGACATCCGGAAGGTCTGGGAGGGAATCGCGCTCCACACCACCCCCGAGGTGCCGTACCGGCTGGACCCGGAGGTCGCGCTGGTCACCGCCGGAGTCGAGACCGACGTCCTCGGGATCGGCTACGGGGAGCTGTCCCCCGACGACATCGCCGCCGTCACGGCCGCCCACCCGAGGCCCGACTTCAAGCGCCAGATCCTCGCCGCGTTCGCCGACGGGTTCCGGCACCGCCCTGACACCACATTCGGCACGGTCAACGCCGACGTGCTGGAACACTTCGTTCCCGGATTCCGGCGTATCGATTTCGTGGAGATCATCCAGAATTCGGACTGGCCCGCGTAGTCATGTGAAAGCCATCGCGGGACTTCACACGAGGACTATCCCGGCAATCACTTGATTCTCACTAGGCCGGACGACGTGTCCATCGGTACCGCTACGCGCCGGGCGTGGCCTCGAACGCCGTGGCGACCGCCTGCCGGGTCTCGTCCATCGACGCGTGTCCGCGCTCGCGGGCCACGGAGGTCATGTCGACATCGGGCATGCCGCAGGGGATCGCGAGGTCCCACGGGCTCAGGTCGCCTTCGACGTTGAGGGCGAAGCCGTGGCTGGTCACGGCCCGGCTGGCCCGCATGCCGATCGAAATGATCTTACGTCCGGTGCCCTTGGTCCAGACCCCGGTGAGCAGTTCCGATCCGGGCGGGGTGTCGCGGCGTTCGGCCGGGATCCCCAGCTCTCCGAGCGCCTCGACCAGCCGAAGCTCGACCTCGCGGATGTAGTCGACGACCCCCTCGTCGGCCCGCAGCTTGACGATCAGGTATCCGACGAGCTGGCCCGGCCCGTGGTAGGTCAGCTGCCCGCCCCGGCCGGTCTGCATGACGGGAATGCCGTGCGAGGGGTCGGGCAGGTGCTCCTCGGGCGTGCGCTTGCCGATCGTGAACACGGCGGGGTGGCTGAGCAGCCAGAGCGTGTCCGGCCGGCCGTCCTCCTGCCGCTCCTCGACCAGGGCGGCCATTCGCTCCATGGCCTTCTCATAGTCGACCAGATCATCCTGAACCAACGTCAACGGTCGTTCACGCATCGGGCACCTCCATTCGCGAGCATAGAACGCACCCCCAAAACGGGTGCACGCAGCCTGGACACGAGACATGCCCAGGCCCGCGCGCCGTGATCACCGTCAGGTGGCCGAGCAGGCGGCGGTGTCGTTCGTCACCCCGTCGCCGCCCGCGTGCCGCTACGGGCGCCTCAGTAGTGCAGGCGCGCAGGCGCCTTGGGGACGAAGACCCACATGATCAGGTAGATGACGAACTGCGGGCCGGGGAGCAGGCAGGACAGCAGGAAGAGCAGCCGGACGACGTTGGGCGACATGCCGTAGCGCTCCGCGATTCCGCCGCAGACACCGGCGATCATCTTGTGGTCTCTGGATCGGTACATGTGTGTAAACCCCCTTCTTTCACTCAGCCCAACGGACCTTCACCAAGATCAGGTTCCGCCGCCGACCCTGACAAAACCCTGAGTTGGACAGGGGGTTTGCTTTCCTCTACATCGGACAGTCTTCCCGTTGGCGGACAATCGCCGCATATCGGAAGGAAGTCTGACATGGGTAAGGGTGACAAGATTTCCAACAAGGCTCAGGAACTCAAGGGCAAGGCCAAAGAGCGCGTCGGCGAGATGACCGACGACGAGCGCAAGCAAGCCGAAGGCAAGGCCGACAAGGTCAAGGGCAATATCAAGCAGGCCGGCGAAAAGGTGAAGGACGCCTTCAAGGACTGACGCTGCGCGGACCGGCGGGCGGCGGGAGCAACGGCCTCGCCGTCCGTCCCCCCACCACCTATGGAGGCCCTGGAAGGCCCGTGGAAGGTGCACGAAGGCCCGTCCGGGGATGCTCGAAGCATCCGGGGCTCACGGTCGTGGCATCCGGGGACTCACCAGGGACTCAGAGGTCGTCGCCGCGGACGCCGTACGTGACGGCGCAGGGCGCGTTCCGCACCGACCACAGGAACCCCTCCCACAACCATCGCCCGGCGACCGCGAGGCGTGCGCGTACGCCGTCCCGGAGCATCAGCCAGGCGATCCAGCCGGCGACGACGATCGCCCAGTACGAGATGAGCCGGTAGAGGGCGACCACGGCGGCCGCGGCTCCGCCCGTGACACCGGCCGCGACGAATGTGGCGGCCATGCCGAGTTCCGCGATGCCCAGCCCGCCGGGAATCAGGGCGAGCGTCGCGGCCATCTTGGCGGCGACGTACCCGAGCAGCATCGTGTGCGGGCCGACCCGTACGCCCGCGGCGGCGCAGACGGCCGCGAGGCAGGCCACGTCGAGAAGCCAGTTGGCGAGCGCGAGGCCGGCGATGACCAGGCGGTCGCGACCGGCGAGCCGGAGCGCGTCACGAGCGGCACGGAGTTGCCCCATGACCTTCGGGCTCCGCCGGTACAGCCATCCGGCGAACCAGCGCGGGCGCAGCCGCAGCAGGACCACCACCGCGAACAGCAGCGCCCCGAGGGTGATCGCGGTCGGCGTCCTCGTGGACGGTTCGCCGAACAGCGCGAAGAGGCTCAGCCCGGCGAAGGTGGCCGTCGAGTACGTCCCCGCCAGCACCAGCGTCGCCGCGATGAGCGGCTTCGCCGCACCCAGGCGGACGAACTCCCTCGTCGTGTACGCGATGGACAGGACGGGCCCGGCGGGCAGCGAGTTGGACACGGCGTTGCGCGCGTACGTGACGGCCACGGCGCGGGGGTACGTCAGCCGGGCCCCGCCCAGCGCGAGCAGGCGGCTGAAGAGCCTGGCGAAGACGCCCATCGACATCGCCTCGGCGAGCACGGCCACCGCGAGCCAGCCGAGACTCACTCCGCTGAGCGAGTCCCAGACCTCGTCCACGTTCGGCAGCCGGTCCTTGAGGACGAACAGGGCCAGC
Source organism: Microtetraspora sp. AC03309 (assembly GCF_020826795.1). NCBI lineage: Bacteria > Bacillati > Actinomycetota > Actinomycetes > Streptosporangiales > Streptosporangiaceae > Microtetraspora > Microtetraspora sp. AC03309. The sequence continues at coordinate 18,889 of NZ_JADDIL010000035.1, forward strand.
GCCGTCACGCCCGGAACGACAAGCCATTTCCCGCCGGCCCATTTCCTACCGGCCCATTTCGTACCGGTCCGGTTCCCGCCGGTCCACGCTCGCCACCGCGGCATTCCACCCACCCAATCTCACGCCACGGCCAAGGGTTCCACAGTGAGCGCCGTCACCCTCCGGCGGGGGACGGCCAGGAGCAGCACACCGAGCAGCGCCCAGCCACCGAGCACCGCGGCCGGCGCGCCCAGTGCGGCCCCGTCGAAGTAGACGACGTTCCTGAGCGCCTCGGCCGCCTGGCCGACCGGGAGGACCTGCCCGACCGCCGCGTACCACTCGGGGATGAACCGGGCGCCCACCGGGCCGCCGCTCGCGGGCAGTCCGATCGGGATGAACAGGAGAGCGGCGAGGCCGACCGCGGCCATCCCCCCGAACCGGGCCAGACCCGCCGACACGAGAGCGATGGTCAGCGTGACGCACGCCGAGACCGCCACCAGCCCGGCGAACCTGCCGGGGATGGCGCCGAGCACCACGTCCGCCAGCCAGGCGTTCGCCGTACCCGCCGCGAGAGCGGCGACGGCGAGGACTCCGGCACGCGCCGCGCCGCCGAGTCCGGGCGCGATCCGGGAGATCAGCACCGCGACGGCGATGCCCGGGATGACGAGGGAGAGCACGTAGAACATCCCGGAGACGCCTCCCGCGTCACCGGGCGGCAGCGGGATCACGTCCTCCACCGCGAGCCGCGTCCCCTGCGCCTCGGCGGCGCCCTGGAACGCCTGGGTGAGCACGGTCGCGCCGGTACGGCCGGCCGCGCCGGCGACCAGGAGCTTCCCCGCCCCGGGCACGAGGACGGCGTCCACCTCCCGATCGGCGAGCGCGGCACGCGCGGTCCCCTCGTCGGCGTACGCGGTGAGGGCGAAGGCGCCCGGCGCCCTGGCGGCGAGCGCGGCGTCGATCCGCGTGGTGGCCTGGGCCGGGCCGACGACCGCCACGGGGACGTCGTGCGGGCGCGGTTGATGCAGCGCTCCCAGGAAGGACAGCGCGAAGACCATGCCGAGGGCCGTCACGAGGACGACCGCCGCGATCAGCTTGCGCATGGAATTCTCCAAACGATGAGTTCAACAACGTTGAGTTGAACATAGATGAATTCAACGTGGTTGAATAGCCCTCATGAGCGGACGACGGCCCGGATCGCCACAGACGCGCGAGGCGATCCTCGACGCGGGGCTGCGAGCGTTCACCGAGAGCGGGTACGCCGGGACCACGATCAGGGCCGTCGCCCGTGCGGCGGGCGTCGATCCGGCGCTGGTCATGCATTTCTTCGGGTCCAAGGACGGCCTGTTCGAGGCCGCCATCCGCAGCGGCATCCCGCTGCGCAGCCTGTCCGACGCCGCGGACGGCGACGTCGAGGGTCTCGGCCGGCGCGTCGTCGCCCGTTACATAGCGTTGTGGGAGGACCCGGAGACGGGCGCGCGACTCCACGCCGTGATGAGTTCGGTCGCGGCGTCACCCGCGGCCGCGGACCTGTTCAAGGAGTTCGTACGCTCCGAGGTGGTCCGGCCGTTCGTCCAGCGACTGGACGTGAGTTCACCGGAGACGCGTGCCATCCTCGCCGGGTCACACCTGATGGGTGTCGCCTTCGCCCGCTATGTGGCGCGGATCGACCCGCTGGTGTCGTTGTCCCCGGAGGAACTGATCTCTTGCGTGGCACCTGCCGTCCAACGCTACCTCACGGGTGATCTCCCAATATAGGGTGATTAACCCGACCCCATGGAGCGTGACATGGACATTTCGGGCCTGCAGCAGCAGACGCGACTGATCGTGCGCCAGAAGATCACCATGATGGTGAACCGCTACGTCGTCCACGTGGTCCACGCCGATGGGTCACCCGGCGAGGTCGTCGCCTTCGCCGAGCAGAAACGGATGGCCTTCAAGGAACAGGTCACGCTGTACACGGACGATTCCCGGCAACAGGTGCTCGGCGGCTTCAAGGCACGCAACGTGCTCGACCTCGCCGGCGAGTACGACGTGACCGACCACGACGGCAGGCCGATCGGGCTGTTCCGCAAGGACTTCGGCAAGTCGCTGCTGCGCTCGACCTGGCATCTCCGTCAGCCGGGCCTGCCCACCTACACCGGCAGCGAGCGCAACGCGGCCGTCGCTGTCGTGCGCCGTTTCAGTGACTCGCTGTCGTGGCTGCCGTACCACTTCGATTTCAGCGTGGGAGCGTCGATCGCGTTCTCGGTCGAGCGCATATGGGGCCTCCGGGACCAGTACGCCGTGACCATCGGCGATCCGCGCCTGGACCGGCGCCTGATCATCGCCATGGCCGTCGCGCTGGACGCGCTCCAGTCACGCTGACCCGGCCTGGGCATCCCCACTCAAGCCGCCACAAACCGCCGCCCTGAAGGAAGAAGGCGGCCGCCCTGAGGCGGCCGCCTTCGCGCGGCGTTCCTGCCGGGTCAGACCCCGATGGGGTGCCAGACGGTCTTCGTTTCGAGGAAGGCCGTCATGCGGTCCGTACCCGGGTCGGCCAGCCAGTCGATCCTGTCCTGCGCCGGCCGCAGGACCCGCTTGAGGTTCTCGGCGGCGAGTTCCTCGCAGCGCACCGCGAGGTCGGTGTCCGCACCGGTGAGGTCGATGCCGTTGACGTCCATATGACCGGCCAGCCAGGGGGCGATCTCCCCGGCCGAACCCGTCAGGATGTTCACCACGCCGCCCGGCAGATCCGACGTGGCCAGCACCTCCGCGAGCGTGATCGACGGCAGCGGGGCCCGCTCCGAGGCGACCACGACACAGGTGTTCCCCGTGACGATCAGCGGCGCGATCACGCTGACCAGGCCGAGCAGCGGCCCCATCGGCGGCGCGACCACCGCGACGACGCCCGTCGGCTCGACCGTGGACAGGTTGAAGTACGGCCCGGCCACCGGGTTGGCGGAGCCCCGGATCGCACCGATCTTGTCCGACCAGCCCGCGTACCAGACGAGCCGGTCGACGGCGGCGTCCACCAGCTCCCCCGCCTTCTTCGCGGTGACGCCGTCGGCGTCGACCACCTCGGCGACGAACTGGGCCCGGCGCCCCTCCAGCATCTCGGCGACGCGGTAGAGGATCTGCCCCCGGTTGTACGCCGTGGCCGACGACCAGCCGGGGAACGCCTTACGGGCGGCGGCGACGGCGTCCCTCGCGTCCTTGCGCGACGCCTTCGACGCGTTCGCCAGGAAGTCACCCTTGGAGGAGGTCACGGCATAGGACCTTCCGCTCTCCGAGCGCGGGAACGCCCCGCCGATGAACAGCTTGTACGTCTTGCGCACGGCCAGGCGCTCACTCATCGAAGGTTCCAATCTGGAGTGGACGGGCCGGCTGGTAGACCTGGCCGCACCGGCAGACTCCGCCGCGATGCGCGAACCAGCCATGCCGTACGGCGAAGCGGCGTGAGCGGCGGCCGCGGGCGTATCCGGTACCGGCCCCCGCGACGGCGCGCCGGATCAGACGGCGGCGCCGGCGATGTTCACACTGCAAGGTACGCCTCCAGTCCGTGTCGTCCGCCTTCCCGGCCGTAGCCGGACTCCTTGAACCCTCCGAACGGCGAGGTGGGGTCGAACCGGTTGAAGGTGTTGGCCCACACGACACCGGCGCGCAGCCGGTCCGCCATCCACAGGATGCGGGAGCCCTTCTCCGTCCAGATGCCGGCCGACAGGCCGTACGGCGTGTTGTTGGCCTTCTCGACCGCCTCGGCCGGCGTACGGAACGTCAGCACGGACAGGACCGGCCCGAAGATCTCCTCACGGGCGATCCGGTGCGACTGCGCCACGCCGGTGAAGACCGTCGGCGGGAACCAGAACCCCCTGTCGGGGATCGGGCACGGTGGGGACCACCGCTCGGCCCCCTCGGTCACCCCGGCCTCGGACAGCTCGCGGATCTTGGCGAGCTGGGCGGCGGAGTTGATCGCGCCGATGTCGGTGTTCTTGTCCATCGGGTCGCCGAGCCGCAGGGTGGACAGCCGCCGCTTGAGGGCGTCCAGCACCTCGTCGGCGACGGACTCCTGCACCAGCAGCCGCGAGCCCGCGCAGCACACGTGGCCCTGGTTGAAGAAGATGCCGTTGACGATGCCCTCGACGGCCTGGTCCAGTGCGGCGTCCTCGAACACGATGTTCGCGGCCTTGCCGCCCAGCTCCAGGGTGAGCTTCTTGCGGGTGCCGGCCACCGACCTGGCGATCATCCGCCCGACCTCGGTGGAGCCGGTGAAGGCCACCTTGTCGACGCCGGGGTGGTTCACCAGGGCGGCCCCGGTCTCGCCCGCGCCGGTCACGATGTTGACCACGCCCGGCGGGAGGTTGGCCTGGCGGCAGATCTCGGCGAACGCCAGCGCGGTCAGCGGGGTCGTCTCGGCGGGCTTGAGCACCACCGTGTTGCCGCACGCCAGCGCGGGAGCGATCTTCCAGGCGAGCATGAGCAGCGGGAAGTTCCACGGGATGACCTGTCCGGCCACGCCCAGCGGCCGAGGGTCGCTACCGAACCCGGCATATCCCAGCTTGTCCGCCCAACCGGCGTAGTAGAAGAAGTGCGCGGCCACCAACGGCAGGTCCACGTCCCGCGACTCGCGGATCGGCTTGCCGTTGTCCAGGGTCTCCAGGACGGCCAGTTCACGCGCGCGTTCCTGGATGATCCTGGCGATCCGGAAGATGTACTTGGCCCGTTCCGAGCCGGGCAGCGCGGACCAGGTGGTGAACGCGGTGCGCGCGGCCTGGACGGCCCGGTCGACGTCCGCCTCGGTCGCCCAGGCGACCTCCGCCAGGACCTCCTCGGACGCGGGGTTGATGGTCTTGTGGTGATCCTCGCCCTGGGAGTCGACCCATTCGCCGCCGATGAACAGCCCGTACGACGGCTTGATGTCGACGATCTCCCGCGATTCGGGCGCAGGTGCGTACTCGAACATGTGCCGCCTCAGTCCAGGGTGAAGTAGTCGGGGCCGGCGTACCGGCCGGTGGCCATCTTCTGCCGCTGCATGAGCAGGTCGTTCAGCAGCGTCGAAGCGCCCAGCCGGAACAGGTCGGGGGTCAGCCAGTCGGCGCCCGCCGTCTCGTTGACGAGCACGAGGTACTTGATCGCGTCCTTGGTCGTACGGATGCCGCCCGCGGGCTTGACCCCGATCACGCGGCCGGTGCGCAGCCGGAAGTCCCTGACCGCCTCCAGCATGATCAGTGTCACCGGCAGCGTCGCCGCGGGCTGCACCTTGCCGGTGGAGGTCTTGATGAAGTCGGCCCCGGCCAGCATCGCCAGCCACGAGGCACGCCGCACGTTGTCGTACGTGGCCAGCTCGCCGGTCTCCAGGATCACCTTGAGGTGCGCGCCCTGCTCCCCCTGCGCGCCGCCGGCACCACCGCAGGCGGCCTTGACCGCCGTGATCTCCTCGAACACCTTCAGGTAGTCGCCGGACAGGAACGCGCCCCGGTCGATCACCATGTCGATCTCGGCGGCTCCCGCGGCCACGGCGAGCGCGGTGTCGGTGACCTTCACGTCGAGGGACGACCGCCCGCTCGGGAACGCCGTCGCCACGGAGGCTACCTTCACCCCCGAACCGTCCAGCGCGCGCACGGCGGTCGCCACGAGGTCGGGATAGACGCACACGGCGGCGACACGGGGAACGGAGGGGTCGGTGGGATCGGGATGGACCGCCTTGGCGCACATCGCCCGGACCTTGCCCGGGGTGTCGGCGCCCTCCAGCGTGGTCAGGTCCACCATCGAGATGGCCAGGTCGATCGCCTGGGCCTTGGCCGTCGTTTTGATCGAACGCGTCCCCAGCATCGCGGCCCGCGCGTCCGCACCGACCCGGTCGACACCGGGAAGCCCGTGCAGGAACGCGCGCAGCGTCGCGTTGGAAGAGGCGACCTCCGCGAACGGAGCAGTCGTAGTTGACACCTCCCCAGCATCGCCGACCTGTCTCACGGTTTCCAAACCGACCGGAGCCGAGCCCCTTCCAGGTTGTTTGTCACATGTCGCCGTTCACCGCCCCCGGAGCGTCTTATGGATCTTCACTTCCGCGGCGGGGACGGCCTAAGGGGTCTTAGGCGGTCCTAGGACACAGGCACGAAGCACAGATAGGGCATCCGCCTGATGTGGTGGAGGGGGCCTTAGCCCGAACCTTGAGTGTGTAAGGGAAACGCAAGGCGTTGAGAGAGGAAACCGGGATGGGTCCCGAACTGCACTACCAGCTGATCATCAGCCGCGCGGCGGAGCTCCGGGAGGAGGCGGCCCACCACCGCACCGTACGCGCCGCCATCATGGCGCTCAAGGAGCGGAGGCGAGACGGCCATCGGACGCGTGCGTCCTTCGGCAAGTCCCGCACCGCATGAGCCCGCTTCGAAGGCCCGGCCGGAGCCTCCCTCCCGGCCGGGCCTTTCAGCCTCCGTGACCCCTGTCCACGCGCTGGGAGAACCCCTGTCCACCCACTGGAAAACGGGCGAAAGCCATACGGATGGCATGTAATGCTTGACGACATGATGGGCCGGGCGGTGAGCCCCGTCTTCGTTGGACGGGGCGCGGAACTTGACATGTTGTCGGACGCGTTCGACCAGGCCCGTAAGCAGGCGGCGGCTGTGATCCTGCTCGGCGGCGAGGCGGGTGTGGGGAAGACCCGTCTGGTCTCCCGTTTCGCCGACCAGGCCGCCAGGAACGGTGCCCACGTGCTGGCGGGCGGGTGCGTGGAACTCTCGGCGGAGGGTCTGGCCTACGCGCCTTTCACCGCCGCCCTGCGGCAGCTCGTCCGGGAGCGGGGCGCCGCCGAGGTGGCCGCGCTCCTGCCCGAGGGCTCCCAGCGCGAGCTGGCCAGGCTGCTTCCCGAGTTCGGCGAGCCCGGCGGCAACCTGGACACGGAGTCCGCGCGGGCCCGGCTCTTCGAGCTGATCCTCACCCTGCTCGAACGGCTCGCGGAGCGACGGCCGGTGGTCCTCATCGTCGAGGACATCCACTGGGCGGACCGGTCCAGCCGCGACCTCATCGCGTTCCTGAGCCGCAACCTGCGCGCCGCGCCCGTCCTCATGGTCCTCACGTACCGCTCGGACGAACTGCACCGCACGCATCCCCTCCGGCCGGTCCTCGCGGAACTCGGCCGGGTGGAGGGCGTCGCCCGGATCGACCTGCCCCGATTCACGCAGAGCGAGGTCGCGGCGCAGATGGCCGGCATCCTCGGCGTGACCCCGGAGTTCGCCAAGGTCGGCAGAGTGTTCGAGCGCAGCGAGGGCATCCCTCTGTACGTCGAAGCGCTGATCGACTGCGATGAGTGCTCGTTCCCCGAGTCCCTGCTCGACCTGATCAGCGCGTCGGTGGAACGGCTTCCCGAGGACACCCAGCACGTGCTGCGGATCGCCGCCGCGGGCGGGATCCGCGTGGGCCACGCGCTGCTCGCCGCCGTGAGCGGGCTGTCCGACGACGACCTGGAGAACGCGCTGCGCCCGGCCATCGCCGCGAACGTCGTGCAGGTGGCCGACAGCCACGTCTACGCATTCCGGCACGCCCTGATCCGCGAGGCCGTCCACGACGACCTGCTCCCGGGCGAGCACATGCGGCTGCACGCGCGCTACGCCCTGGAGATCGACCGCGACCGGGAGCTCGTCCCGCCGGGGCGGGCGGCCATCGAGATCGCCCATCACTGGCACTCCGCCCGCGACGACCTCTGGGCACTCATCTCGGCCTGGGAGGCGGCGGAGAAGGCGGCGCGCGCGTTCGCCTACACCGAGCAGATCGACCTGCTCGAACGCGTCCTCATGCTCTGGGACAAGGTGCCCGACGCGGCCGAACGGATCGGGGTGGACCACGTCACCGTCTTCGAGCGGGCCTCCGAGAGCGCGTACGTCTGCGGCGAGAGCGACCGTGGCAAGAAGTTCGTCCAGGGCGCGCTCGCCGAACTGGACGAGGAGACCGAACCCGAGCGGGTGGCCACGCTGCTGGTCCGCCGGGCCAACATCAAGGTCCAGAAGCACACGTCTGGGTTCATCGAGGACCTCCGCCGCGCCGAGCGGCTCGTCCCCCACCCCACCGAGGCCCGGACCTCCGCGCTGAGCCATCTCGGCCGGGTCCTGATGCTCTGCGACGAGGTGGCCGAGGGCACCGCCGTCACCGAGGAAGCGCTGCGGATCGCCCGCGACCTCGGCGACGAGTGCCTGGAGGCCGACCTGCTGCTGAACCTCGCCCTCGGGCGCTCGATCTCCGGCGATCTGGAGACGACCCTGGCCACCAACGATCGAGCCCTGGCCATCGGGAGGCGGCTCGGCTCCGCCCGGATCACGCTGCGCGCGCTCGCCAACAACGTGGACACGCTGAACAATCTCGGCAGGTCCGAGGAGGCGGTGCGACTCGCCATCGAGGGTGAGAAGCTGGCCAAGAGGTACGGCAGGTACCGTCATCAGGGCGTGTTCATCGCCAACAACCGGGCCGAGGCGCTGGAGGCCCTCGGACGGTGGGACGAGGCTCTCGACGTCACCGCGCGCGCCCTGACCATGGACCCGACGCGGCAGAACCGCTGGCACCTGCTGCGGGTGCGGGCCGACATCGCGATCGCCCGCGGCGAGGAGGACGTCGCCAGGGAGATCCTCGTCGAGGTCGGCGCGTTCGTCCCCAGGCCCGAGGACGGGACGCAGGAGTGGACGGCCAACGCCCGCCTGCTGATCGGCTGGCACCTGCTCCGCGGCGAGCCGCGCAAGGCGGTCGAAGTGGCCGAACTCGCTCTGAGTACTCCGCGCTGGTCCGGAAAGGCCATGCTCGGCTGGCGGCTGCTCGCCGCGGTCCGGGTGGCCTGCGACCAGGCCGCCTCCGTGGCTCCCGAGCTCACGGCGACCGTACGCGACCTGACCGACGCGTTCGCGTCCGACATGGTCACCGCCGGACCGGTGGGCGACGCGTTCCGCCAGGTCTATCAGGGCCGGTTCGACGAGGCGACGGCCGGATGGAAGCAGCTGGGCCGCCCGCACACGCAGGCCAAGGCCCTGGTCTACGCCGCCGCCGCGGCGGCGGCCGGAGGCGACCGCGACGGCGCCGCCGTACGGCTCCGCGAGGCCAAGCCGCTAGCCGAGACGCTGGGCGCGGTTCCGCTCCTCACCCAGATCGACGCCATGGCCCGGCGCGTCGGCGCGGCCCTCGACGAGACCCCGGAGCAGGGACACGCGCGTGAGATCTCGTTGACGCCGCGCGAGCTGGAGGTGCTCCGGCTGGTCGCTCAGGGGCGGACCAACCGGGACATCGCCGGCGAGCTGTTCATCTCGGCGAAGACCGTCAGCGTCCACGTGTCGAACATCCTGCCCAAGCTCGGCGTCTCGACCCGGGGCGAGGCCGCCGCCGCCGCTCACCGCCTGGCCCTGCTCACCTGAGGAACGGCCGGGACCCGGCCGTTCCCGGGAAACACCGTCGCGTGGACTGATGCGGCGTCCCGTCGCGCCGGGCGCGGGTACGGCGCCGCACCGGCCCCCGATAGTGCGGCAGGCCGGATCTCAGTCAGGCGAGCAACGGTTCGACCAGGAGGAGCACGCCGAAGACCGCGAACGCGGCGGCCGCGCCGTACTTGATCCACTTTTCGGGGAGGTGCGCGCCGAGGAACCGGCCGACGACGATCGCGAGCGCGTCGGCCGCGACCATGCCGACAGTGGAGCCGATCCATGTGCCGAACCAGCCGTGCTGCGTCGCGAGCGTGATCGTGGCGAGCATGGTCTTGTCGCCCAGCTCGCTGAGGAAGAACGCCACAGTCACGGCGACCAGGACGTTCCGCGTGGTCCTGGCGGCCTTGCCCGACTCCTCGTCGCTGAGCTCGTCGCCGCGGAGCGTCCACGCGGCGAAGCCGAGGAAGGCGATGCCGGCGGCGATCGAGATCGCGGTGGTGGGGACGGCGTCGCCGATGATCTGTCCGAGGCCGACGCTGAAAAGGTGGACGACGGCGGTGGCTGCGGTGATTCCGGCCAGCACCGGCCACACCTTGAACCGTGTGGCGAACGTCAGGGCCATGAGCTGGCTCTTGTCGCCGAGCTCGGCCACGAAGATCACGGCCAGTGATATCCAGAACGCTTCCAAGGGGCGCCTCTCGTGCTCGCGCGACCGGACCGCGTTCTGCACCCGGGGAGTTTTCGGGCACACGACTTCGGCCCGGCAGCATGACTGTCGGGCCGAAGGTCTCGTCCGCCGCATGGGCTCCGCGACCGGGCGTGAAAGCTCACACCAGTGTGTCGATCAACGGATTCGGGACTACTCCCCTTCGGGTGGTTCCACCACAACATAGCGGACGACAGGCGGTGCGCATTCCCTCGATCCCGCCTCACCGATCCAGGACGGCGGGGATTCCTCAGGCTCGCGCACCTTATCGATCCGGGACGGGCGGCATTCCCCAGGCCCGCGCGCCCTACCGATCCAGGGCGATGCCGACCATGACGGGCTCGTTCACGAGGGTGACGCCGAACTTCTCCCGCACGCCGTCGCGTACCTCCCTGGCCAGGGCCATCAGCTCGGCCGCGCCCGCCTCGCCGGTGGGGTTCGTGAGGGCGAGCGTGTGCTTCGTCGAGATGCGCACCCGCCCCTTTTCGTATCCCTTGGGGAACCCGGCGTTCTCGATCAGCCAGGCGGCCGGGACCTTCACCGCGCCGTCCGGCATGTCCCAGCGGGGGTATCCGGGAGCGCGGAGTTCGAGATCGGCCGCCGCCGCGGCGTCGAGCACGGGGTTGGTGAAGAAGGAGCCCGCACTGCGCGTGTCCGGGTCCAGCGGGTCGAGCACCATGCCCTTGCCCCGGCGGAGCGCGAGCACCGCCTCCCTCGCCTGGTCCAGCGGCACCCGGTCGCCGATCTTCACGCCGAGCCGCGCGGCCAGTTCCTTGTACGCGATGGGGCCCGACAGGCCGGACCGGGTCAGGGCGTAGGTCACCGCAAGCACGACGTGCCGCCCGGGATCCTCCTTGAAGGCGCTGTGCCGGTAGGCGAAGCCACACTGCGCAGCGGTCAGGTCGGCGATCTCGCCGGTCATCCGGTCGTAGACGCGGACCCCGGTGATGGTCTGCGACACGTCCTGCCCGTACGCGCCGACGTTCTGGATCGGGGTGGAGCCCACCAGGCCGGGAATCCCGGACAGGCACTCGACACCGGCCAGTTCCTCGGCCACGCATCGGGCGACCAGCGCGTCCCAGTCCTCTCCGGCCTGGACGGTCACCCGTCCGTCACCGGTGATCTCGACACCGGTGGAGGCGGCCCTGACGACCAGGCCGTCGAACCCCTCGTCGGAGACGACGAGATTGCTGCCGCCGCCGAGGATCAGCACCGGCTCGCCGTCCCGGTCGGCTTCGGCCACGGTCTCGACGATCTCGCTCTCGGATCGTGCCTCGACGAAGGCGCCCGCCGGGCCGCCCATCCGCAACGTCGTGTACGGCGCGAGCCGTACCCCTGCCAAACGGTCAGCCATGCGATTCCTCAGCGACGACGGGAAGCCTCAGCGGCCGCGGTCCCGCCGCGGCAGGCCCCAGCCTACGGCCGGTCGGCGTCCCGCCGGGCGCGCCGGTCCGCCGCGGACCCGGCTCCGGCGTCGGCTTCGGCCTCGGTACGGGGCTCGGCATCGGCCTCGGTACGGGGTTTGGCATCGGCCTCGGTACGAGCGTCGACGTCGGCCCCGGCGTCGTCGGTGTCCTGGTCCGCTTCCGCGCGCATCGCCTCCGCTATGGCCCGATCGACCCTGGATGTCGCGGTGCTGCCGTCCCAGAGCAGTTGGGAGGCCACCATCGACGGCTCCCCCGATGAGGTGAGACCCGTTTCGATCGTCCCGCCGGGATAGACCTCCCACTCCGGAGCCCGAGCGGTCTCCTCGGAGGCCTCATGGGCGTTCCGCGCCCGCTCCTGCGTGAGTGGTGGACCCGACGCGCGAACGGCCCGCTCAGGCCGGCCCGGCGGAACCGCCCGAGCGGCCCGAGCGGCCTGAGCGGCCTCGGTGCCGTGCCCGGCCTCGGCCTCGGCACGCGTGGCGGGCTCTCGGCCGCTCCCGGCGGCGCCCTGTTCGCTCGATCGGGTCATGCGGGGACGCTACCCGTGCGGTCCCCGGCAAACCTTCGGTCAGGAGAGCTGGACGACGGCACGGGCCTTGGACAGGACCCGGCTGTCTCCCGACCTGGCGGTGAGGACGACCACGACCCGCTTGTCCTCGAGCTTCTCCTCGATGACGCCGCTGACCGTGATCACCGCGCCGTTGTCGTCGTCGGGGACGACCACCATGGACGAGAAGCGCACGCCGTAGTCGACGACCGCCGCCGGGTCTCCCGCCCAGTCGGTCACGAACCGCCCGCCCTGGGCCATGGTGAACATGCCGTGCGCGATGACGTCCGGCAGGCCGACGGACTTGGCGAACCGTTCGTTCCAGTGGATCGGGTTGAAGTCCCCGGAGGCGCCCGCGTACATCACGAGGTTCACCCGGTGGACGGGGAACTCGACGGCGGGGATCTCCTGCCCGGCAGTGACCTCGTCGTACTTGACCGTCGCAGCCATGGTTACGCCGCCCCTCCACGCTCGACGATGGTGTTGTAGGTCCGGCAGACGGGTTCGCCCTCGATGGTCGACACGTCGCTGCGCACCGTCAGGAACTCGTTGCGGCCCACGCTGCGGATCTCCGTGATCGTGGAGGTGCAGATCAGCTCGTCGCCGGCGTAGATCGGCCGCTGGTACTCGAAACGCTGCTCTCCGTGGACGACCATGGCGAAGTTGAGCCCGAGACCGGGGTCGGAGAGCGCCTCGCCCGCACCGGCGAGGCTGAACACGATCGGGAAGGTCGGCGGCGCGACCACGTCAGGATGTCCGGCCGCTGCGGCGGCTTCCCTGTCGGAGTAGATCGGGTTGGCGTCGCCGATCGCGGCGGCGAACTCCTTGATCTTTACGCGGCTGACCTCGTAGGGGACGGGCGCCGTATACGCCCGCCCGACGAAATCACGGTTCAAAGCCATCGCTGCCCGTGCTCCTTCGCGGCTACAGAGCTGAGAGGCCGACGGTAACAGAACAAGGTTCGGCTGTCTGGGTCAGGCTTTCGCCGTACGTCGGCCAGAACCAACGTTAGCCGGGTCCAGCCGGTAGATCATGTGTCGCCCCGCGCCAACGACGACCACCATGGTTCTGTATCGACACGACAAAGCGGTCCATCTACGCCAAGGGGACGAACCGTCCCCACTCCCCCGGCAGGCCGGGTTTCACGGGATCACCGATGGTCGTGACGCACCCTGGTCGGCGGCCGTGCCTGCCAGATGGGCCAGACGGGCAGGTTGCCGGGTTGGCTGTGCCTGCCAGATGGGCAGGTTGGCGGGCTTGCGGTCGGGTTGGCGGCCGGCCGGAAACGCGAGAAACCGGCGTTCCTCAACGGGAACGCCGGTCACGCGTTGATTGCCTGGCATGCGCCAGCACAGCACCTCTGCCCGACTGCCGGGCGCATCAGCGAGAAGCCGTGATGCGCCTGGTGCGTCCTGCGCCCGGACTGAGGGGCGCGGCGGGCAGTACCTCTGAAGCACTACCCCGACGCTCGGCGGCGGCGCGTCTTGCTCAGCGCGCCTCGCGATGCGCCCGATGCGTCTTGCCCCAGTCTGAGGAGCGCGATGGGCAGTACTTCTGGAAGTGCCACCCCGACGCAGGGCGCGCGGCGCGCGTCTTGCTCAGCGCGTCTCGCGGTGCGCCTGGTGCGTCTTGCAGTTGGGGCAGTACTTCTTCAGCTCAAGCCGATCCGGGTCGTTGCGCCGGTTCTTCCGCGTGATGTAGTTGCGGTGCTTGCACTCCTGGCAGGCCAGCGTGATCTTCGGCCTAACGTCTGTGGCAGCCACGTGGGAGTGCCTTTCTACGTTTGGGACTACTGGACAACCCGAACCCGGCGTCCTGTGTGAGGGAAACCGAGCAGGGTAGTAGCGGAGGCCGGACTTGAACCGGCGACACAGCGATTATGAGCCGCTTGCTCTGCCTGACTGAGCTACTCCGCCTTGAACCGGCAAAAACCGACCGGCCACGCAAGGATACCCGACCTGTACGGCTGTCGCGCACGCGCATACGGCCGTGATCGAGCTCGGGCGACTCCAGTGTGCCGGAGCTCACGGGAGAAACCCAAACTGTTTTGCGATGGGCAGGCGAAAAACCACCCATCACGCCAAAAGACCCGCCCGAAACATCGAGCGGGACTTGTTAGCGAGAGCCCCCAAACGGAATCGAACCGTTGACCTTCTCCTTACCATGGAGACGCTCTGCCGACTGAGCTATAGGGGCGTGCCCGCCGCCGCTCTCGCGCTGCGGACAGGTGTAACCATACACGGCCCCGGCGGCTGATGCGAAATCAACGTGCGATGCCACAGCGCCACAGGGGCAGGGGTTGGCGGCGTCCTCGTCCCGGCCCCGCACCGTCCCCGCACCGTCCCCGTACCCACTCTCCCCGTACTACTCTTCCGGCGTCGGGAGGGCGCCCTTCAGGTCGGCCATCTCCTTCTGGGCCGCCGGCAGGTCCGCCTTGATCGCGTACTTCGTGAAGTAGCCGTTGCCCTTGAACGGCGTGACGGCGCTGAGGGTCACCGTCGCCTCGTAGGGCCTGTCCTGACATTCGGGCAGGCACCAGGTGCCGCTGAGCCGTCCGACGCCGACCGCCCCGCCGGGTCCCCACTTCTGCCAGCTGATCCCGTTGACGGTGCTGAACTCCGACAGCACGAGAGCCTGGGGACGCTGGTCGCTCCGGCCGTTCTCGTCGCCGTACAGGTTGAGCACGTAGATCGGCGTCTCGATCGACGTCTCGGCCGCGGGAGCCGTACGGGACGCCGCGCCTGTGCAGGCGGCGACGAGGCTCATGGCGGCCAGGCTGAGTACGACGGCGGGCGGGCGCATGGTTCCCCCTCATGAGTCGGAATTCTCCGAGGTTAGAGGGGTCGCGCCCGGAGCGCTGGGAACTACGGGAGCGCGGCCCGCCGATCCTCACTCCGCGTCCGCAGAGGGATTACCTCACAAAGATCGGCAAGGTCGACATACCGGGCTACCTCCTCCACGGAACGGCAGTCGGCGACAGGCCGACCGTTCTGCCGCACCTGGAGCACCTGGCGACCGTCCCGGGTTCCGGGCACGATCTCGTAGCCGCACGTCCCCACCCAGCGTGATCCCATATCCCGACAAACTATCGCTTCGCCCCGACAATTTCCCTGAGCATCACAGGTCACAACAGTTCGGGCTTAAGTCCAGACCAAACGAACTCCAAGCGACTCGACGCAATCTGACCGCGAAGACCACGACCGAGGAGTTCCGATGACACCCCCGACGACTACCACGACGACCCCGAACGTGCTCGGGTTCCGCATCACCCACCGGGCCATGCGCGGCGACACCCGCCGCCTCGCCGACGTGACGAGGCAGATCGCGGAGGGACGGCAGCCGTGCGACGCGCGGCGGGCCGCGGCGATCCGCGACTTCGCCATCCGGCTCTGCGACGGCATCCACCATCACCACAGCGTCGAGGACACGGCGCTCTGGCCCGTGCTCGTACGATCCGCGGGGGCCGAGGTGGACCTCGGCGACCTGAGCGAGGACCACTCCGAGCTGGACCCGATCCTGGACGAGATCCGCGCGGTCGCGGCGGACCCGGCCCGCGCCGCGGGACCCCTCGCGCGGCTGGCCGATCTCCTCGACGAGCACATCGAGGAGGAGGAGCGTGTGATCTTCCCCATCATCGAGCGGCACGTCTCCGTCGCGGACTGGAACGCCGTGGAGGAGAAGGCCAGGAAGGGCGGCAGCATCCGCTTCGAGCTGCCCAGGATCGAGCAGTACGCCCAGCCGTCGGAGATGGAGGCGATGCGCAAGCTCGCGGGTCCGGTGCTCGTGATGCTGCTCGCGCTGCTGCGCGGAGGCCACCGGCGGCGGCAGCGGCTGATCTTCGGAACCGCCTGATCCGTCGCCCGCGTCCCGAGATCGCCCCGAGATCGGTGCCGCCTCAGCCTCTGCGGCCCGCCATTCACCACCTCGATCGACACCACCTCGATCAGCGCCGCGGCGATCGGGGTGTCCCGGCCGGTGCTCACCTGGCGCTCAGCCGGTGACGGACGTCAGCGCGCGCAGTGCCCGTTCGCGCCAGTGAGGAGAACCGGCCCGGCCCGCCACCTCGGCGGCCGCGGCATAGTGCGCGGCCGCGGCGTCCGGGTCGCCGAGGAACGCGGCGAGTTCCCCGAGCGTGTGGGCGATCGGCCCCAAGGTGATCGAGCCGCTGTGCAACCCGGCCAGTTCGTCCTGGAACGGGAGGAGCAGCCGGAGACACTCCCGGGCCACCCCACGATCTCCGAGGGCGATCGCGTTGCACGCGCGCATCGTCATCATGATCTGCCAGTAGTAGTCACGCCGGGGCGCGTGCCCGGCCTGCCACACCGCCCTGGCCTCATCCAGACGCCCGGAGAGGATCAACGTATGGGTGTAGACCTCGTCCACCTGGTCCGGCATCCGCTCCCACAACGCGTGGATGCCGGGCAGCGACTCGTGCCCGCGTCCTGAGGACAGGTGGACCACCAGCCTGCCGAGAACGCCGAACGCGGCCCCGTTGGGGGCGCCCGCCTGCACCATCTGCTCCGCGATGGAGCTGTACGCGGCCTCGGCCCGCTCGAACTCTCCTCTGACCAGGAGGTGCAGGGCGTCGAGCACGGCCAGAACGCCGAGAGCGAGCCCGAGCTGGCCGCTTGTGGAGAGCTCGACCGCCTGGTCCGCGTGCCGCCGCGCCATGGCCCAGTCGTTGCGGCCGAGCGCGACCATGCAGAGGGCGATGTGGCCCAGCGTCTGGTAGCCGAGCAGTCCGCCGAGCGCGGACGCCTCCAGCAGGTCCTGGCCGAGCCGTTCCAGCTCCTCGCGCCGACCCGGCTCCACGCAGACCCAGTAGCGGGCGTTGAGCGCCATGCAGAGCAACCGCGGATCGTCCAGGTCGCGGGCGATCCGCAGGGCCTCGGCGCTCACCGTCTCGACCAGCTCGGAATCATGGCCTTCGAGCTGGTGGGCGAGCGCGACGAGGACCCGGCAGCGCGCCGTCCCCGCCTCGGCGGGCATCGCGTCCCAGGCCGCCCGCACGACGTCGTCGTCGGTCCGCCGGTCCGGCTGGATCGTCCAGATGACCGGCGCGTCGAACGCGGCCGCCGCGCGGGCGATGAGCAGCGGATCCCCGATCCCCCGGGCGAGCGAGAGCGCCGTCGCCCGCGTCGAGAGCGCGGACACGACGTCCCCCGCGTGGGCCTTCGCGGAGACCAGGCGGCACAACAACTCCACGCGGGTCCTCGCGGCCGGACCGTCGCCGCTACCGGTGCCGGTACCGGTTCCGTGGCCGATACCGGTTCCGATACCGGCTTCGAGGTCGAGCGCGGTGAGCGCGCCTTCGAGCAGTGTGGCCGCTTCCTTGTGCGCGTAGAGACCGGATGCCTGGTCCGCCGCCCTCGCGGCGTACTGCGCGGCCTTGGCCGCCGTCGCCGTGGTCGCCGCCGCGAGGGCGTGGTGCCCGAGCGCGCCCACGTCTCCCGGCCTGACCCGCTCCAGCGCCGCCACGACCTTGCCGTGCAGGCGGGTACGGCGGAGCCGGGGGACGTCCTCGTACAGCGTCTCGCGTACGAGGACGTGGGCGAAGCGCACCTGACCGGGCAGCGGTTCGGTCAGCAGCCCGGAGAGCACGCCCGCCTCCAGCCCGTCGAGCACGGTCTCCTCGTCGGTGCCGGACATGGCGATCAGCACGTCGGCGTCGGCGTCCCTGCCGAGGACGGCGGCGTTGCGCAGCGTCGTCTGGGCCGTCGCGGGCAGGCGGGCCACCCGCCTGCGGATCAGGTCGCGGACGCCGGGCGGCAGCGCGTGAACCGCCGAGGGCCCGTCGACGGCGAGCAGCCGCGCGATCTCGGACACGAACAGCGGGTTGCCCCCGGTCCGTTCGGTCACCGTACGGGCCGCGGCGGGATCGACGTCCACCCCGGAGCGTTCCCGCAGCAGCCGGGCCACGTCCCGCTCGCCCAGGCCGTCCAGCGTCACGTGCTCCGCTGCCTGTACGGCCAGCGCCGCCCCGGTGGCCATCAGGTCGGCGGCCGCTTCGGACGGCCGGTGGGTCAGCAGCACCAGGACCGGGGTCCGGGCCAGCCGCACCGCGAGGTGGCGGAGCAGTTGGAGGGTCTCCTCATCGGCGCGGTGCGCGTCCTCGATCACGATCAGCAGCGGACCTGGCACGCCTTCCAGGTACTCCCCCGCCGCCTGGGCCAGCCAGAACTGGCCGACGACCTGCCGTGTGTCGTCCTCCAGCAGGGGGGCGAGCCGTACCGCGATCTCCGGGGCGGGCGGGGAGCCGGCGGAGAGGTGGCGCAGGACCTCGCTCCAGGCCCAGGCGGGCGGGACGCCGCCGACGGTCTCCGGGCACCGGCCCACCGCGGTCCGCCAGCCTTCGGCGGCGAGCGTGCGTGCGAGTGCGTCGGCCAGCGTGCTCTTGCCCGAGCCCGCGTCGCCGCCGAGCCAGGCGACCCGGAACCCGCTCCTCGCCTGGGCGGCGGCGGCCGTCAGGCGGGCGAGCTCCGCCGTACGGCCGATCATCGGGTCGGGGGTGTCGCGGAACGCGGCGGGCGCCTGGGCCGCGGAGGCGGCTGCGGGAACGGCGGCAGGAGCAGCAACGGGAACGGCGGTGGGGACACCGGCCGTGACCTGGGCCGGGATCAGATGGAGGGAGTCGGCCTGCGCGAGAATGTCGGTCTCGAGGCCGCGCAACCGCGGCCCGGGGTCCACGCCCAGTTCCTCGGCCAGGGTCTGCCTCGTCCGGCGGATGGCGGCCAGCGCCTCTCCCTGCCGTCCCGACCGGTAGAGGGCGAGCGCGAGCAGGCGCACGCCGTTCTCACGGAGAGGGTGCGCGTGGGCGTGACGTTCCAGCTCGGGGACGATCTCGGCGTGGCGGCCGAGCGCGAGCGCCGCCTCCGCGCGGTAGTCGACGGCGACCATGAGGAGCTCGTCGAGCCGGGTCGCCTCGGGGGCGGCCCACTCCTCGTCAGCGAACTCCGCGTAGGCCGGACCGGTCCAGAGCGCGAGCGCCTCGTCGATCGTCTCCAGGGCCTCGGCCGGCCGTCCCGCGTGGAGCGCGGCGACCGCTGCGTCGACCAGTCGGGGGAAGCGCCAGGCGTCCACGGCGTCGGCGTCGAGTTTCAGCCGGTAGCCGGGCGGCGCGCTGACCAGCACGCGGGCCGGCGTCCGGGGAGGCCGGCCGGGTTCGAGCACGCGCCGCAGATTGGAGATGTAGACCTGCAGCGCGGCCAGGCCCCGTGGCGGCGGCTGGCCGTGCCAGAGGTCGTCGATGAACCTGTCCGTGGACACGACGTGCCCCTGGGCGCAGACGAGCCTGGCGATGACGGCGCGCTGGAGCGACGTGCCCAGATCCGCGGGGCTTCCCTCCACCTCGGCGCGGCACTGCCCGAGAACCCGCAATCTCACCATGAGCGCCCTATTCACGCCGGGTAGTGGTAGAAGCCGAGGATGTCCTTCACCGCGGTGACGTCGTCCATCCTCGTCGTCGTGCCGGTGGCGAAGGCGTTGATCATTTTGCCTTCGCCGACATAGACGCCGACATGGTGGGTCCTCTTCCGGTTGCCGTAGAACACGAGGTCGCCCGGGCGCGGCACGCGCACCCTGCGCATCCTGCGGATGTGGTCGTCGGTGTTGCCCCTGCCGAGCACGTCGTCGCCGAAGGCGAGCCGGTACATCCAGCGGGTGAAGCCGGAGCAGTCCAGCCCCCGGGTCCGCTCCGCCGGGCAGGGCCGTACGGATCCGTGGTAGCCGCGGCAGGTTCCGCGGGACGGGCCCGGACTCTTCCCGTGGCCGCCGCCCCAGGAGTACGGGATGCCCTGGGACGCGTAGGCGTAGGCGACCACCTTGATGAGTTCGTCCTCACGGGGAATCGATCCCGTGGCCAGGGCGAGCACGGCCACGCCGACAGCGAACCGCCCCCAATGCATGAACGCGACAATAGCTTTTAATCACGCTTTACCGCAGCAAACTTCACCGACAGCTCACAATATTCCACTACATAGGGTGACATTTTCATCACCGTCCGCCTATCGTCGGCTGCGGAGGCCAGCGGCGAGCGGGAGGACCGGGGGCGCCATGAAGATCGTTGTCGACCTCAACCGGTGCCAGGGGTACGGCCAGTGCGCGTTCCTCGCACCCGACGTGTTCGTGATGCACGGCGAGGAGTCCCTGCTCTACACCCCGTACGCCGACGAGTCGCGGCGCGAGGACGTCCTGAGAGCCGCCGCGGCCTGCCCGGTACAGGCGATCATGGTCGAGGGGTCCCATGCCGGATAGCATCGCGATCGTCGGAGCCTCTCTCGCCGGTCTGCGCGCCGCGGAGACGCTCCGTGCCGAGGGCTACACCGGCACGATCACCATGGTCGGCGACGAGCCGTGCGAGCCGTACGACCGGCCGCCGCTGTCCAAGCAGGTGCTGCTCGGGCAGGTGTCGGCGCACCAGACCGCGCTCCCCGAACGCCGCCCGCTGAACGCCCGATGGCGGCTCGGCGTCCGCGCCGTCGGGCTGGACCGGGACGCCGGGCGGGTGCTCCTTGCCGACGGCGACGACGTCGGATACGACCGCCTCCTGATCGCCACCGGCGTACGCGCCCGGCCGTGGCCGAACGCCACCGAGGGCGCCCTGGACGGCGTCTTCACCCTGCGCACCCGCGAGGACGCCGCACGGCTGCGCGAGCGGCTGGACGCGGGACCGCGCCGGATGCTCGTCATCGGGGCCGGGTTCACCGGCTCGGAGATCGCCTCGGCCTGCCGCGAGCGCGGCATCGAGGTCACCGTCGCCGAACGCGGCCCCGCTCCCCTCGTGGGCGCTCTCGGGGGCGCGCTCGGCGCCTTCACCGCCGCCATGCACCGCGCGCACGGGGTCGACCTGCGGTGCGGCGTCACGGTCACCGGGCTGGAAGGGGACGCGCGGGGGCGGCTCCGCCGGGCGCACCTGTCGGACGGTGGCACGCTCGACACCGACGTGGCCGTCGTCGCACTCGGCGCCGTACGCAACACCGAATGGCTGGACGGGTCCGGGCTCGCCGCGGGCCCGAGAGGGGTCGCCTGCGACGCCGGATGCCGCGCGTTCGATCTCAACGGCATCATGACCGACGACATCTTCGCCGCCGGTGACGTGGCCCGCACCCCCCACCCGCTGTACGAGTACCAGCTGATCGCCCTGGAACACTGGGGCAACGCGGTCGCGCAGGCCGAGGTCGCGGCGCACAACATGATCGCCACCGGGCGGCGGCGACGGCCCCACCTCGCCGTACCGGCCTTCTGGTCGACCCAGTTCGGGATCAACATCAAGTCGATCGGCGTCCCGACCTTCTCGGACCAGGTCATGATCACTCAAGGGTCGCCGGAGGACCACCGGTTCGTCGTCGTCTACGGCTATCGCGGGCGGGTGACCGCCGCGGTGACCTTCAACCAGGCGATGTGGCTGGACTACTACCGGATGCTGATCGAGACGGCGGCGCCGTTCCCGCCCGATCAGCGGACCATGGACCGGCCGCGCAGGGTCGCGCCGGGCACGACGGGGCCCGTGCCGTCGGACGTGCCCGACCCCGCCGTGCTCAGCCACGGCCCCACGATCGCCCTCACCGGCCATCTGCCGGACGAGCGGCAGGTCAGGCTTGTCCGGTACGCCACCGCGTGACCGGCGACGACCTGGGATCGCCCCTGCGACCGATGTGCGAGGAGCCCCGATGACGACGCCGGACACGATGTTCAAGCGGATCGTCGACGACGCCAGCCGGCCGGACCCGTATCCGCTGTACGCCGAGCTCCGCAGGACACCGGTGGCGCGGCAGGAGGACGGCACGTTCCTCGTCAGCACGTACCACGAGATCGTCGCCCTGTTGCACGACCCGCGGCTCAGCTCCGATCCGCACAACCGGGAGGACGCGCCGCCCGACCTGTCGGCGGAGGCGGGGCTGGCTCCCGCCTTCATCAGGATGGACCCGCCCGACCACGACCGGCTGCGCGCCCAGACCATGCGGCTCTTCGGCCCGCCGCACAACCCGGCCCGCGTGTACGGCATGCGCGACGAGCTGACCCGCATCTCCACGGGCCTGATCGACGGGTTCGCCGACAGGTACGACGGCGGGGAACGGATCGACATCGTCGACGAGTTCGCGTATCCGTTCCCGGTCACCGTGATCTGCGCCCTGATGGGCGTGCCACGCGACGACGAGCACCTCTTCAAGGAGTGGGCGGACGCGCTCATCCAGACGCTCGATCCCCGGCTGGACCCCGGGCTGCAGCGGCAGGCGATGACCGAGATGGGGCAGTACATGGCGGCGCTGATCGGGCGGCACCGCCAGGATCCCGGCGACGACATGCTGTCCGGGATGACCGCCGAGGGCCTGCTGCCCCCGGAGACCCTGGTCACCACCGCGATCATGCTCTTCATCGCCGGGCACGAGACCACGGTCAACCTGATCACGAACGGCATGCTGACGCTGCTGCGGCGGCCGGAGGTCCTCGATCGCCTGCGCCGCGAGCCGGAGCTCATGCCGGGAGCGGTGGAGGAGCTGCTGCGCTACGAGCCGCCCGTGCACATGCTGTCGCCGCGCGGCGCCCTGGCGGACATCGAGGTGGCCGGGGTCACGATCCCCAAGGGGGCGTCGGTGGTGCTCGTGCTCGCGTCAGGCAACCGCGATCCCAAGCGCTTCCGCGATCCCGACGTGTTCGATCCGGCCCGTGAGGACAACCAGCACTTCGGGTTCGGGAGCGGCGTCCACAGCTGCTTCGGCGCCCCACTCGCCCGCCTGGAGACCCAGATCGCGCTCACCGGCCTCATCCGGCGGCTCCGCGATCCGCGTCTCGTGGCGGATCCGCCTCCCTACCGGTCGAATCCACGGCTGCGCGGCCCGGAACACCTGTTCATCGAACACGGCTGACCGCCGTCACGCGTCGTCGCCGGGAGGGCCCATGTCCGGGCGAACCTTGCCGGTCACGGCGCTAGCATTTCTTCTCATCCTGCTCGTCCCCGCGTGCCGGCTGGCCGGCTGGGCCCTTCCGCGCCGGTTCCCGCGTACGCGCGGCGTGCTGTTCGGGGTGGTACCGGCGGTGCTCCTGGCGGGGATCATCCTCATCACCGTGGCCGTTCTCCTCGCCTCGTAGCCGCCGGAAGATCACCGATCGGTATGACGCAGGCGTCGCTCACCGTCGCCGCCCACCATCGAGCCGCTAGGAATGATCCAAAGCTGGGCCACCGGAACCCAACCCGGCGCGCCGATTCGACGGCGGGCCGTCGGGCGGCCGTAGAACGGGGTCTCGATCATCGTCGACGGAGGAGACCCGATGCCGTCTCTTTGGTGCAGAAGCACGTGGCGGAACCGTGAACCCAGGTCGCGGAGGGGACTCGTGACACCCGGGGAACGTGCTCGGCCCTTTGTGGTCGCGGTGGCCGTCGCGGCCTGGCTGACGACAGTGGCGGCCGTACCGATCCCCGCTGTGGCCGCCGCCGCACAGGATCGGGAGTTCGCCTACGTGGCCAATCTCGACTCGAACACCGTGTCGGTGATCGACACCACGGCCACCCCACCGTCCGTCATCGCGAGCGTCGCCGTCGGGACCGGTCCCCGGGGCGTGGCGGTCACTCCGAACGGCACCCGCGCCTACGTCACGAACTCCGGGTCGGATTCGGTGTCGGTGATCGACACCACGGCCACCCCACCGTCGGTCATCGCCACCGTCGGCGTCGGAGACGACCCTCACGGAGTGGCGATCGCCCCGAACGGCACCCGCGCCTACGTCACCGACTTCGGCTCTGACACCGTGTCGGTCATCGACACCACGACCACCCCGCCGTCCGTCGTCTCCACCGTCGGCGTCGGGCGCGAGCCGGAGGCTGTGGCGATCGCCCCGAACGGCACCCGCGCCTACGTCACCGACTTCGGGGCGGGCACGGTGTCGGTGATCGACATCACCGCCGTCCCGCCCTCCGTCATCGCGGACGTCAGCACCACCCCACCGAGCGCTCCCCGAGGACTGGCGGTGACCCCGGACGGCACCCGCCTGTACGTACCCAACTCCCTCCCAGGAAGAGTGTCGGTGATCGACACCACGACCACCCCGCCGTCCGTCATCGCGCACGTCGGCGTCCAGCTCAGCCCCATGGTGGTCGCGTTCGCTCCCAGTGGCGCCCGCGCCTACGTCACCGCGTCCTTCTCCGGCTCGGTGTGGGTGCTCGACACGAAGCCGAGGCTGCCTACCGTCATCGGATCCGTCAGCGTCGGGAACAACCCTTCGGGGCTGGCGATCACCCGGGACGGCACCCGCGCCTACGTGGCCAACTCCTTCTCGGGAACGGTGTCGGTGCTCGACATCACCGTCAACCCCCCGTCCGTCGTCGCCACCGTCGGTGTCGGCGCCCATCCCGAGGGGGTGGCCATCGGACGCATCGTCAGCGACGTCCCGCGGCCTGGCGGATCGAACGGTGGATCGAGCGGCGGATCGAGCGGCGGGTCGCGCGGCGGATCGCCCGGTGGCGGTCAGCAGGGTAACGGTCAGCAGGGTGGCGACTCACCTGGTGGCGCACCGGCCCACTCCGGCGAGATCAGGATCAAGACTGGGATGGCCATGGCTCAATGCGGCCACCAGACCGAACATCGCCGCCCCCGTACGCGCTGCGGTGGCAAGAACGGGCACCGCGCGTCCGGGCCGTGATCCGTTCGGGAGGAGAGGACGTGCCCGGCTCTCCCATTCGGGTGCCGGGGGCTGCCGCGATCGAGAGCCTCACGACAGCGCCGGCATGTCCGCCGCGACCGGCGGCGACGATCAGCAGCCCGACGTGGGCTCGTGCGGCCGCGGCGCCGGCTGCGTGAACCGGATCGCGTTGCCGAACGGGTCACGCAGCGCGCAGTCGGTGCCGTAGAAGTGCTCGGTGGGCTCCTGAGTGAACTCGACGCCCTTGGCGAGCAACGTCTCGTAGGTCTTCCTGCAGTCGTCCACGGTGAAGATGAGCAGGCCGATCGCCCCCTTCGCGACCAGTTCCCGTACCTGCTCGGCCGTCGCCTCGTCCAGCGCGGGCGGGCCGGGCTTCTCCAGCAGGATCTCGCGGTCCGGCTGGCCGGGGACGCTGACGGTCAGCCAGCGCATGAACCCCATGTCCGCGTCGGTGTTGACCTCCAGGCCGAGCGTGCCGACGTAGAAGTCGAGGGCCTCGTCCTGGTCGAAGACGTAGATGTGCGAGTGTGTGAGCGCCTTGAACATGCTTGTCACGCTAGTCATCCACGGTCGCGCGGGGCTTCTCCGAAATTGCTCGGTCGCGTCCAGGCCATCGTGAAACACGTGGGCACGTTCGAAATGCGCCCACGTGTGCGATGCGCGGTCGGGGATTCGCCCACGATGGCGCGGAACGTCCGGCTGAACGTGCCCAAGCTGGTAAAACCGACGTCCAAACAGATCTCCGTCACGCTGCGGTCGGTCTGGCGCAGCAAGAACATCGCGCGCTCGACCCGGCGGTGCTGCAGATAGCGGTGCGGCGTCTCGCCGAACGTCGCCCGGAAGGTCCGGATGAAGTGCGCCTCCGAGACATGGGCGATCCGGGCGAGCGTGGGGATGTCGAGCGGCTGCGCGTACGCGCGGTCCATCGCGTCGCGGGCGCGAAGCATGCGCCGGTTGGACTCCTCCACCGCACGGCTCATCGGACCGGCACCTCCGCTCCGCGCTCGGCCCGCCGACTCCTCAGATGACCGATCTCCCCGGCCGCGTCCACACTCTTCACGGTAGCCGCCGGCCCGCGCCGCCTCCCATCC
Organism: Microtetraspora sp. AC03309; assembly: GCF_020826795.1. Lineage (NCBI taxonomy): Bacteria > Bacillati > Actinomycetota > Actinomycetes > Streptosporangiales > Streptosporangiaceae > Microtetraspora > Microtetraspora sp. AC03309. The sequence goes on from NZ_JADDIL010000035.1 coordinate 44,646, forward strand.
GCGGAGAAAGGGATTGCCCCGGTGAGGCCCGCATTGCTGAACTGTGCACGTTCCAGGAGCCCGGCGGACGGGATACATGGAGGCATCGATGGGCGTGCGGGTGGACCGGGGCATCGTGTACGGGCCGAGTGGCAAGGCCCTCGACGTCTATCGCGGCGACGCCGGCCGCTCTCCCCTGCCCGCCGTACTGCTCTGGCACGGCCGGGGCCCGGACGAGCGGGACGTCCTCGAACCGCTGGCCCGCGTGGTCGCGGAGCGGGGCACCGTCGTGTTCGTCCCCGACTGGTGTTCCGACGCGCCGGACGGCGGACGGTGTCACCTGCTGGAGTCGATCGCCTTCGTCCGTGAGAGGGCCGGGGTGTTCGGCGGCGATCCCGATCGCGTCCTGCTGGCCGGATGGTCCATGGGCGGGAAGGCGGCGGCCGGCATCGGAGTCGCCGCCGGCTGGCGACCGGCCGGGGTGGTGGCCATCGCCTCCGGCTTCGACCGGCCCGCTCCTTCGACCGGGACGACCCCCCTCGACGAGATCGCGACGACGGTCGCGGAGCCCGTTCCGTTCTGGCTCGTCCACGGCGTCATGGACCCCATCGTGGACGTGGCGCGTTCGCGTGACTTCGCCGCGGCCCTGCGGAGGCGCGGATGGCCGGTGGCCCTGCTCGAAACGGACACCGACCACGCCGGCGTCGTCATGACGGAGTACGACCCGTCGAGAGGGCGCTGCTCCGCCACCCGGGCTCCGCTCGTGGTCGAGGCGGGCCTCCTCAGCGCTCGCGTCCTCGCCGAAGCGGCCGTCACCACCGGCCCACCTCCCTCCTCATGACGGCGAAGCCGCCACGCGGCCGGCCCGCTGTGGAGCCGTACCTCCCGGCGTGCCGGTCCGTCATATGGGGGACGCGGGGTCCATCACGTTGGGGACATCGCCCCGGCTCGGGTCCTCGTTCCCGGGGACGTCCGGACCTCATCGACCTTTGTACGCTGCGATCGTGCCGGAAAGGACGCACCCGTGACGATGACGTGGAGGCTCCGGTGACGATCACACTGGTCATCGCGGACGATCAGGCCATGATCCGGGCCGGGCTTCGCCTCATCGCCGAGACGGCGCCCGACATCGAGGTCGTCGGAGAGGCGGCCGACGGCCATCAGGCCCTCGCCGTGACCCGGCGGCTGCGGCCGGACGTCCTGCTGATGGACATCGCGATGCCCGGTCTGGACGGGCTCGGCGCCGCGCGGCGGCTCCTCGACGACCCCCGCCCACCGAAGATCATCATGCTGACCACCTTCAACACCGACGACTACCTGCACGCCTCGCTGCGTACGAGGGTGCACGGCTTCGTCCTCAAGAGCTCGCCACCCGAGCAGTTGCTCGACGCCATACGGGCGGCGGCGGCCGGGTACGCGGTCATCGATCCCGCGGTCACCCCACGGGTCATCGCCTCGTTCGCGAACCATCCCGAGCCGACCGCGCCGGCCGAGCTGGCCACGCTCACGCGACGTGAACTCCAGGTCTTGCGGAGGCTCGCGCACGGGATGTCCAACTCCGAGATAGCGCGGGAGCTCGGCATCGGTGAGGCGACGGTGAGAACCCATGTCGTCCGTATCCTGCACAAACTCCACCTGCGGGACCGCATCCACGCGGTCGTGTTCGCCTACGAGGCCGGTGTCGTACGGCCGGGGCAGGCGGAACCGCCGGGGCAGGCGGACGAGGAGCGGACGTGCTGACCCGACCACTCCGCGATCGGCGGCCGACGTGGCCGGACGTGCTGCTCTCTCTCGCCGTGGCGGTGGCCGGGCTGGTCGAGTCCTTCGGTCGCCAGGGAGCCGGGCTCGAACAGATCAACGACCCGATGCCCCAGGCCGCGGGAGCGATCGCCTCCGGGGCGCTGTTGCTGTTCCGGCGCAGGTTCCCGATGGCCACGCTTCTCACGCTGACCGCCGTCGGCTTCGCCGTACAGATGATCACGGACGCCGCGTACTACGCCGCATGGCATTTCTACTCGACCCTGATCATGGTGCACACCGTGGCGAGCACTGCCGAACTGCGTAGCCGCCGCGGGATCGCCGGGCTCGGCTGTGTGCTGATCGCGTACGGTCACCTGCAGACCTTGCAGTACAGCGACGTCCCCGAAGTCCTGATAAGCGCCATCTTCGTCGGGGTGGCGTACACCAGCGGCATCCTGCTGCGCCGGCAGATCGACCGGACGGCACGGCTGGCCGAGCACACCACGCGGCTGGAGATGGAACGCGAGGAGCGGGCCCGCTGGGCGGTGGCCGAGGAGCGGGCCCGGATCGCGCGCGAGCTGCACGACATCGTCTCGCACAACGTGAGCCTGATGACCCTGCACGTGGGCGGGGTGCGCAGGATGCTCGGGGACGGCCGCGACCACGAACGCGAGTTGCTGCTCGGCGTCGAGCGCGCCGGTCGTGAGACGGTCGGGGAGCTCAGGCTCATGCTGGGGATGCTCCGCGGCACCGAGGACGGCGACACGCCGACTCCCCAGCCGGGCCTGGACCGCCTGGACGACCTGGTCGCGCAGGTCCGGGAGGCGGGACCGGAGGTCCACCTGCGGATCATCGGCACGCGGCGGGCCCTGCCGCCCGGACTCGACCTGTCCGCCTACCGCCTGATCCAGGAGGCCCTGACGAACGTGCTGAAACACGCCCAGGCCGCCGGGGTCGACGTCACCATCGCGTACGGGCCCGACGAGTTGAGCGTCGTGATCATCAATGACGAGGCGGGACCGGGCCGCACGCCGCACGGCGGAGGCGGGGGGCACGGCCTGATCGGGATGCGCGAGCGGACCGCGATGTACGGCGGCGAGCTCTCCGCCGGTCCGATCACGGCTGGAGGCTATCGCGTGTTCGCCAGGTTCCCGCTGGGCGATCCCGCTGGGGCCGGCTGAGCCCGCAACTGCCCCGCCCACTCCTCGTCACTCATCCGCAGCATCCTCAGCCCGATCACACCGGCACCGGCCAGGTAGAGCGCCCCGCCCACGACGGTGCCGATCGGGAAGACCGGCGCCCCCAGTGCGCCCAGGACCATCGCGAAGGGGGCCCACCACGGCGCGTGGCGGGCGTAGGCCAGGGCCAGACCCAGCAGAAGCAGGCCGAGGAGCCCGAGGAAGCCCGGGATCTGGAACCCGTACCGGGCTCCGGGATCGGCGAACGCCTCGTCCGCGAGCATGGCGCCCTGAGCGGCCGGCATGGCGCGTTCGAGCCGCGAGTAGAAGAAGTCGCCGAGCATCAGCCCGGAGAAGTTCACGATGCCGAGGAAGGCGAGGCCCCCGGCGATGTGCCCGAACACCACCCCGCGCCACCGGACCAGATGGATCATCCCGACGATGCCCGGGAGCAACAGCACCCAGCTCCAGTGCAGGAGCGAGGCGCTGACCGAGACCTGATCCGGATATCTGCCGTAGACCCCGACGGTGTCACCCCCCTGCCTGAGCGCCGGGTCGGCGACGACACCCGCCACGTAGAGGACCGGGGCGACGATGAGGCAGAGCCCGGCCGCCGTTCTGCGGAATCTGCGCGGATCTGAGAGCGCCGACATGAGACCTTTCCCTTCCGTACGGCCCGCCGAAAACCGACGGGACCGGAGGATCGGAAAGCTAGGCGGCGGCATCGCCCCACGTCGTCCCCCACAGGGCCGACCGGCGGTCCACGATTCAGAGGACGGACGGCAGCGGCAGGCGCTCAGCAGGTCGAGTGGAACAACCCCGACCGCGGTCGCCTCGGCCGGCCCGTTGTGTTCATCCGTACACCCGCGTGCGGATCGTCACCGGACCGTCCCGTTCCACGGGTCGACATCGACGGGCGACCAGGTGATCTCCATTCAGTTCTCCCGGCGGAATACGCAGGTGATCGCCTGTTGGTAATGGAATGTGGTGGAGACGACGCTCTCCACCATTCGATCGAGCCGCCATCCTTCCTGTTCGATGATTTCGATCTCCTCGGCGACGTTCCACACGGTTTGGCTCTGATCGGGATTCTTCAGCTCGGTGGCGATTCGAGCGACGTAAATCCGATGTCCACGTTCACGGGCGCGTCGTGCGTCCTGGACAAGGGGCGGGTGGTCGTCCTTCCCGAAGAGCACCACTGCTGACCTCTCTCAGAGAACGCTGTCGTAGCAGGATCATGTGATCAGACGGTCATTCGCGACGAATGGTTCCGGCAACAATCGGCAGGTCGAGAACATGTACGCATTGCTCTTATCCCTTGGACAGCTCTCGCGGAATGTGCGCCTGTTCCCCAGCGAACGCGGCGGGTGGTCATGGCCTGCAAGGGGTCTACTGAGGTTGAACTCGTGATGCCGTAGGGGCTGCCTGTGACCTGGCACTTCATCCGGGCGAGTGAGCAGTTCACCTGGCGGGCTGAGCGCTCTGGTTGGCGAGCCGAGCATTGCGGCCGGCGAACGAGCTGATCTCTGTGCGGCGACGATGCGAATGTCGTTGCGGAGCGGATCAATAGGATCGCCGGCATGGCATTGCGACCTGTACAGGTGAACATCAAGGCTCTTGATCACTCGACGATCGGCCGATTCTGGGCGGAGGCACTCGGCTGGAGTGCATACAGCCCCGGCGTGACCACCTACGTCGGACCCGCCGGCGGCCTCGTTTGGCCGGACCCGGTCGCCGTCTGCGTCGACGTCGTTCCCGTCCCGGAACCCAAGACAACGACAAAGAACCGTGTGCACCTCGATCTCGCCACCACCTCTGCGGCCCATCAGGCGGAGTTGGTCGCGCGCCTCCAGGATCTCGGCGCGACGCCCGCCCACGTGGGCCAGGGCAAAGTGCCGTGGACGGTCCTCGCCGACCCCGAGGGCAACGAGTTCTGCGTGCTGGAGCCTCGGGAGATCTACCGGGACACCGGGCCGATCGCCCGGGTGGTGGTCGACTGTGCGGATCCGCGGGCCATGGCCCGGTTCTGGGGTGAGGCGATGGACTGGACCCTGCACGAGGTGAGCGACGATCATGTGGTGTCGCGCTCCGCCAAGGGTGTCGGCCCGTATCTCGAGTTCCTCCGCACTCCCGGCGTGAAGACCGTGCCAGACCGCGTCCATCTTGACCTGCTGCCGTACCCCGGTGACGACAAAGCAGCGGAGGTGGCCCGGCTGCGGGCCCTCGGCGCCACCGACCTCGACCTCGGCCAGGGCGACGTCCCGTGGACGTGCCTGACCGACCCGGAGGGCCACGAGTTCTGCGTCCTCGCCCCGTCCTGACGCGGAGCCTTGATGACGCCCCGGCACGTGAGCCTTGTGTGCTCATGTGCCATGACCCGGGTGGGTTGGGCTACGGCGTCTCGGTCGATTCGGGCGGCGAGAGCCGGCGTGTAGGGTGCGAGATCAGCTCGCTCGTCAACCACGACCCTCAACTCGCCGACTGAAGCGCCAGGTCACACTGACGGCCGATCGTCCGCTGCGGTGTCACCGGAGGCACGCGGTCACGCCTGGTGGTGGCCGCCGACCTCCAGCCGTGCCGCGACCGTGCGGATGGATGCCTGCAGGTACGCCTCGTCGTCACCGCCGAGAGTCCCCATGGCCGCCGGAAAGGCGTCTGAAAGATCCACCATGATGTCGAGGACCACCTCGTCCAGGAGCTCGTCGAGAGCCGACGGCCCCACCTTGGATCGCGCGCTGGCCAGCCGTGGCTCATTGACCATGGCTCGGGCGACCTGGCCCAGTTCCTCGGGGGCGAGGATCACCTCTGGATCCCAGGGGCGGCTCTGATCGAACCGCCGCTCATCGAACTCTTCGATCTTCAGTTTGAGTATCGGGCGGTGCTCGGGAGAAAGGGGGCTGTCAGGCCGCAGGACGATCCCCTCGGCCACGTTGTCCGGCAAGCCGGGCAGACCGAGTGCCTGCGGCACACGGCTTGGAAACCGGCCCGGCAGGGTGTCGAGGTCAGACCGACTCCCTCTGGCGAGAAGCGGCACAACGTCGAGATCCGCGTCAGCGGCGATCGAGGCGACGTCCGCGTACGCCAGAAAGACACCGGGATCGCCCGGCGCCTTGTGGCGCAGCACGTCGAAAAGGGCGAAGCGGATTTCCGGGCTGTACCAGATCCCTGTCTGAACCGGGGTGACACCCGGAATCGGCGTGACATCACAGTGGGGGTAGTGGCCGCCGTACAGTTCACCGAAGACGCGTACGGCCGCGTCGCCCCGGGCCAAGGCGGCGTTCGCCACCTTCTCGAAGCGACCGCGTAGAAGCTGCCATCCGAAGAACGGCTCGTCGCTGCGTAGCCACGCCTTGCGCTTGCCCACGCATATGTTCCGACCGTCGTAGGCGATCACCATTTGAGCCCCGTGAACCTTCTCGGTCGCGACCCAGGGGCCGCCGAGGACCGTTCCGCCGGACCGCTCCGCCGTAGGAATCTTGGGATAGGCCAGGTGTCGCATTGAAGCAGTATGAAGCGCTTCCCCTGGAAGGTGATCAGCGGGCGCGCTCGTGATGCCGCCAGCAACGCGTGGGAACGGAGCGGCCGGCGCCGCGAGCCGTCGCGAGTCGGCGCGAGCGGCTCCCGATGCGATCGTGCGGTACGCCATGGAGCGCGGAAGGCTAGCCCACACCGTGGCGAGGGCGGATGAGCAGCATGCCGACCAGGGCGACAGCCATCCAAGCCGAGAGGTAGGCCCAGGCGGCATTGGGTGAGACAAAGGTCCACAGCAGTCCGGCGACGGCGCTGGCGGCGAAATTTCCGAGAGCTTGGACGGTGGCCAGCAGGCCGAAGGCCGACCCGCGCAGCTCGGAAGGGGCCAGGGCGGCGACGGCCGCGTGTTCGGCGGTCTCCACGCACCCGACGGCCAGTCCCGCGGCGCCGAACGGCAGGGCCAGCAAGAGGTAGCTGGTGGTGTTGACGGCCAGCGCGGCGTAGGCGAGGCCGAACAGGGTGATGCCCGCGGACATGACCAGAACAGGCCCGCGCGTACCGAGCCGGTCGGAGGCGTGCCCCGCGGGGACGGACGCCATGGTCGCGGCGATGTTGTAGGCGATGTACAGGCCCAGGGCGATGCCGGTCGCCGTACGGGTTCCGTGGACGGGAGCGAGTTGCTGGGTGGCGCGCAGGATGAGCAGGGTCGCCGCGGCGTTGCCGACCTCGAAGGCGGTGATCGCGCCCAGCAGGCGGCCCAGGTCTCCGTGCAGGACGGGGCGGATGCGTAACCGGATGGGCGCGCGTTCGCGTACGACCGGCTGGGCGGCCCGGTGGATGGCGTAGACGATGGCGAGCGCGGCGAGGATGCCGGGGACGACGGAGACGAGGATCGCGGTACGGACGCTGAAGACGGCGACGAGGCCGAGGGCGAGCAGTGGTCCGCCGATGGCTCCCAGGTTGTCCATCGCCCGTTCGAACCCGTATGCCCTGCCGTAGGCGTTGGCGGGGACGAGGTCGGCGAGCAGGGCGTTGCGGGATGGCACACGCAGGCCGCGAGCGAACCAGGCTCCCGCGCGCAGCGCTCCGGCCTGCCAGACGTTGGCCGCGACTCCCAGGAGCGAGGACAGGACCGCGGTGATGGTGTATCCGCCGACGGCCACGGCCCGGCGGCGTTGAGGATCGTCGGCGAGTGCTCCACCGGCGAGCCTTCCGACCCCGGCGAGCCCGTCCGCGATTCCTTCGATGAGGCCGAGTGCGGCGGCGGGCGCTCCCAGGGTCGAGGTGAGCAGGCTGGGCAGCAATGCCGTCGGCACCTCGTGGCCGACGTCGGCGAAGAAGCTCGCCGTTCCGATTCCGGCGACTCCGGGGCTCATCCATGGCTGTTCCCGGCTGCTGCCCGGCTCGCTCGCGGAGGGTTCGGCCACGCGGCAATTGTGCCCCAGGAACATCTGGGGCTCGCGGGAACGGTGGCGCACGTCGCCGGGGTCGCGGCCGACCACCTCGGCGCTTCGGGTGCGGGTGCCCGGGGATCGTCACGGCAGAGCCGGCAGAGGGCCGCGGGCACGCGCGACCGCCACACTCACCGAGATAGAGCGGAAGCTCGCCGACCTGGAGCTGATCCGCCAGACGCCGGCACAAGAAGACAGCTGACACAGGGAGCGCCCGGTCCGCCCGGATCGATGATGGAGAGCCATTCGCGGCGGGCGCGGACGGCCCGGGTGGTCACCCCTTGGTGAGGCTGTGACGGCGCAGCAGGAGTCCGGCGGCGGCAGCGAGCGTGAGCAGGAAGCCGACCAATACCATCACTCGGCCGTCAGGGCCGGACTCACCGCCACCGCCGGTCGCTGCTCCGCCGAGCGGAGTCGTGGCCACTGTGCCGTCTCCCTCCTCTGAGGCTCTCGTCACGGTTGCCGTGACGGTAAGAGTCGGCAGCGGATTCGGCGTTCCCGAGGCAGAATCGGTCGGCTGACCGCTCGCGGTCGCCGTGGCGGTGGGGGTCTGTTGTGGACTCGGCGTCTGCGAGGCAGAACCGGTCGGCCGGCCGTTCGCGGAGGCGACGGTGAGGGTGTAGGTCGCCAGGGCGGTGGCGTTTCGCACCTCGCACTGAATCGACGGTTCGTTGGGCCTGGTCCCGAAGTTGATGGCGCCCGGCCGTACCGTCGCGGTCCCCGCGTTGGAGGATCTGGTCTTCAGGGAGACCGCGGCCATCGGCAGGGAGATGTTCTGACCCGCGCTGAGCGTGGCGAGTTCGCCCACTCCGGTGGCGGAGGTCAGCCCGGCGAGCCCGCTGATGGATGCGTACGCGTACAGCTTGGTGCCACTGGCCAGTCCTGTGGCCGGCGCCCTCAGCGCGGTGTCGTCGGCATAGGTTCCGCGCCAGCCGATCGTCATCTGCTCGCCCGTCGTGGCGTCCGTCGGCATCGTCAGCTCGATCTTGACCTTGATGTCCTGTTTCTCGGCCACGCCCGTCGCGGTGCACTGATAGTCGACGATGTCGGTGACGGCGACCGTGTCCTGTCGCGCCTCGGAGACGGCGGCTTGCGCTGATTGGCAGAAAAGGGTCAGGCCGCCGGCCAAGGCGGCGACCGAGAGAATCGAGTGGATGCGCAAAGCGGCTCCTGTTGCGACAGATGGGGCAAAGGAGAGACGGGGCGCGAGGGCATCCGGTTGACACCGGTCAGCCCTATTCGTCCAGCTGGCCTCGAACCGAAGCGCCGTGGATTCCATGGAGAGCGGGAATGCCCATGGGTGGAGCCTGGGAGGGAATTCGGACTCCCGACATATCCGAGATCGCCAACCCGGCGGCTCGATGATGCCCTGCGGCGTGACGAGCGAGCCGTACAGGAACGGTGCCGGAGGCCGTCCGGGCATCTTCGGCATTCCTGCGGCCCGATCCGGGGAACGCGGCCTGAACCGGGGAACGCGGCCTGAACCGGGGAACGCGGCCTGAACCGGGGAACGCGGCCTGAACCGGGGAACGCGGCCTGAACCGGGGAACGCGGCCTGAACCGGGGAACGCGGCCTGAACCGGGGAACGCGGCCTGAACCGGGAGATGACGCCGGGGCGCTGGCCATGTGCCGGTGAATCCCAGCAGTCCGACCCCGAAGGAAAATGTCGGTCCCCGCCCATACCGTTGGCCGTAGCCGCAAGGCTGCCCGCTTCCGACCGCCCGGCGCTCACACCGCCGCGTGGGACGAGGGCAAGACCTGTTCCAACCCACGATCACACAACCGTCTCCACGAATTGAGGCAGGATCTTGAGCACAGTCACCTCGCAGGACGGCACGGTCATCGACTACGACCGTTACGGTGACGGGCCTGCCGTCATCTTCATCGGCGGGGCCACCCAGTACCGCGCCATCGACCAGAACACCAGGCAGGTCGCGCAGCAGCTCGCGGCCGAGGGCTTCACCGCGATCGACTACGACCGGCGCGGGCGCGGGCGATCCGGCGACACCGCGCCGTGGGCGCTGGAGCGAGAGGTCGAGGATCTCGCCGCGCTGATCAAGGCAGCCGGAGGGACGGCGACTCTCTACAGCAGCTCGTCAGGAGCGACCGTGGCTCTGGCAGCCGCGGACGCCGGCATCGGTGTCACCGCACTGGCGCTCTATGAGCCACCACTGTTCGCGGGTGCCGACCATGCCGAGCACCTGGCCACGCTGCACTCTTTGTTGGCAGCGGGCCAGAACGACGAAGCGATGCGCTACAACCTCAAAGCGGTGATCGGGATCCCATCCGAGGTCGTCGACGGGATGGCGCAATCACCCGGATGGGCCGAGATAGTCGCCGTCGCCCCAACGCTCGTCTACGACCTCACGGCCGTCCATGAGATCAACATCGATCCCGGCTGGGCCACCCGTTGGGCTTCGATCACCGTGCCGACGATCGTGTACTCGGGTGACCAGACCTTCCCCGGCATGCCCGAGGCCGCCGACGCGGTGGCGGCAGCCCTGCCCAACGCAACCCGCCGCGTCCTGCCAGGCCAGGGCCACGGGCCCACACCCGAAGCCATAGTGCCGGTGCTCCTGGAGTTTCTCCGCTGAACTGAGCGCCCCGGTGACAGACACGTCGGATCAATCGGGATCTTCAAGGAACTGCAGGTCGGCTTGGCCGCAAGCTGCTGCGCGACCTGCAGTCGTTTGGCGAAGATCCCGTGGTCGCCGTCTCCGGCACCGGCGAAGACCTGACCGCGCGCCCGTGGCAGGATCGGCGTCCATCCACTCGGCGCTGTCCTCCTACTGGTCTACGCCAAGCGCCATGACGGCTGACAAGAGATCGTCGATGGGAGATCGAGGCGCTCTGGCAGCGTGACGTACGAGGCAGACAGGCAGGGTCTCGGAAGCCATCCGGAACCCTGCGGCCTTCCTGCTTTCTTGAGCCATCAAGCCATCACCAGCCCGTCATGCGCCGGCGCCACCACGCCGCCGCGTGCCATGTGCTCAGGGGCTCCGCTCCCGGGTCAGGCAAGGTGCGGTTATGGAACTGGTCGTCCAGTCGATCCACAACGAGGCGTAGCTCAGAGCGAGCAGCGGAGGGAAGGGCCTGCAAGGCTTCTTCCAAGCGATCACGAGCCTCTACCGGATCACACCAAGGACAATCCCGGTTCACGTAGATATACCGGCCTCGACCTCGAAGAAAGCTCGTGTACGTGTCCAGCGCATCGGCAATGGCATTGCGCCAGAAACGTTGATCTTCCAGTCGCCGTATCGCGGCATCGGACTTGGCCGAGAGTCCACGTATGTGTCTACGCGGCCTGCGCTCGGACGATCCGCTCCACCCAGCTCGCAGAGCACCGGGGGGCCTACGCGGCATGGTCCTTTCGGGTCAGCATGACCCACATCGTGGCACGTTGTCGCAGCCGATCGGAAGGTCACCTCTGCAGTCCCGCAGAAACTCCCCTGCCGGACCCTCACGACCATCATCTGAGGGAAGGCAAACCAGCATCAATCAGACGATGCGCCAGTGACCAGAGACGTAGCACGACACAGAGGCGCATCAGGACACGTAGCCGAACTCGGCGATCTAGGTCAACCTACACGCGTGCTCGACTACCTGCGGCGGCGTGCCAGGAAATCACGCGCGCGGTACGCCGATCTTGATCCAGTAACGCGGTGCCGGGCCGAGCTCGGTGTCCCGGATGCCCTCGAGGACGCCGCCGTGGCGCTCGATCGTCTTCACCGAGGCAACGTTGCCGGCCGCGCAGACAACCAGCACCCGGTCCATGCCGAGCACGCGCGCCTCGTCGAGCATCCGGCCCAGCGCCCAGGTGGCCAGTCCGCGCCGACGCGCGGACGGCCGGATGCCATAGCCGATGTGGCCGGCCCACTGCACGAACTCGCTGAACCCGCGCCTCAGGACGATCCCGCCGAGCACCCGGTCGCCCTCGACGATCCACCGGTACGTGCACGGCACCCCGCCGGCATCCACTGCCTTCGCCGGATCCAAGTCATCGGCCAACCGCGTCACCCAGGCGGCGAAGCCGGCCAGCGAGTCGACTTCGTCGGACGGCAACAGCCCGAAACCGTCCTCGTGGACGCCGGGACCCCACTCGGCATGCGCCTCGAGCCAAGCTTTGTGCAGACGTGCGGCAGGCGCGATCAGGTCGGGCATACCGCGACAATTTCGATCCAGGCCGCGTACGAGCCCGACACCTGGTACTCCGCTCGACCTCGTTGCCGACATTACGGACGAGCTGCTTCTCGAATACGGCTACGGCGCCTGTGACAGCATTCACGGGGCGCGCGCTTACGAGATCGACCACCTGGTGGTGGTTGACGTGGACGAGGAGGACTCCGGCGAGACGTGCCCCGCGATACTCAAGACAGCCACGATCACCGTCACGCTCGCGCGATCGCTCGGCGAACGCCTCGTACTCGACGCTGGCACCGGGCTGCCAGTAGTGCAGGGGGTGAAAAGGCGTTGACGGCCTGGCATCATATGCTGCGCCGCTGACCCTCCATGGTCACCAGAAGCATCACAGGTTGCCGCCATGGCTTGCTCATTGCCGGGAGAGCAAGCGGGGCCGGCAGCTGATGGCCCTGTTCGCCTGCATGTACTACGCGGCCCTTCGGCTTGGTGAGGCCGTCGCCCTTCGCCAGCAGGATTGCCATCTTCCGGCCACCGACCGGGCCCGCTTCTCGTCGAAGTCTCCCGCCCAGAGGTCAACGGAAGTGCCCGCCGGGCACCCGGACGCGCATGGTGATGCCTCCTGGCAGGGGCTCCCCGGTTCCGGGATGGCGTTCGAACACATGCGGGCCTCCGTCGTACAGTGGCCCGCCGTGACGGCATTGGCGGTGCCGGGTGCGAGTGCGAGTGCGACGGTGACGATCAGCGCGTGCACGGTGACGACCGTTCTCCGGGTGTGGAAGCCTGTCGGCCACACCGACCAGAGTGCGCTGAACGCGCCGATCGGGAACGGATCCCAATCGGCGCGTCGCGGACGACGGTCGCTGGTATCAGCCCAGATGCCGGGCGAAGAACCTCAACGCACTGTCGGCCTCGAAAGCCGGCACGTCCCCGTGCTTGCCGGGATTGGCGTGCAGCGTCTTCTCAGTCGAGGCCAAGGCGTCGAACAGTGCCAGGGCCTCCTCGCGCGGCACCCGCTCATCGTCCCACTGCATCAGGAACTGCACAGGGATGGTGACCCCGGCGGCGCCCTCGGCCGACGCCAACGACGTCCCGTTCAGCCCCAGTACCGCCGCGCGGATCCGCGGCTCGGCGGCAACCAACGGAATGCCGAGAGCGCAGCCCAGCGACATGCCCCAGTAACCCACTGGGCCCAGATCCCCGAGCGCGTCCAGGACCGAGCGCCATTCCGGGACTGTCTGGGCGGCCAGCAGCGTGTGGAGCTCGGCCAGCAGCGGGACCGGGTCGCCCGCGCCGGCCATGCAGGCCCGCATCTCGGTGATGATCCGGTCATGTTCGGCGGTCTTGGGCCGGTTGCCGTGGGCTGGGGCGTCGATTGCCGCCACCGCGAAACCGCACTCGGCCACCAACCGGAGGGCGCGGGCCACGACGCCAGGAGCCTGCTTGTCCTGTCCGCCGCCGTGTCCGATGAGGATCAGGGCACAGGGTTCAGCGTCTTCCGGCGTCCACAGCACGCCGGGGATCTCGCCGAGGGTGAAGGATCGTTCGGTGACGCCGTCGGTCGACGTCTGGGAGGTGAAGCGCATGCGCGTTTCAAGCCTTTCGGGATGCCTTGTGCGGGCGCTCCCTAGGCGATACACGAGAGGGAGCCCCGACCTGTCACAGCGTTGATCGGTCTCACCTCCTTCGGTCGATGCGGTGCACTGCGGTGCGCAACGTATCACAACGGGCTTCACTCACGCCTCGCCAGGGCGAACGTTTCCTGACGCGGCACTATCGGAACCTGCTGCAAAATCGCTGGGCCAATGGGCTAGAGAGAAACGCTTTTCGATTTACGCAACCAGGGGAGTCTGCCCTCATCCTCGGTGCAAGATCGCCAGCAGCTTGCGGTGGCACGGAACAGTTACCCCTCGGCTTCGAGGATCTCCATTGCCTGGAACACGTCGGCTACTACGTGATCCGCATTGTGCTCATGATCCGGCCACGTTCCCCGGTCGATCCAGGCTGTCCGCAGGCCGACCGCACGTCCGCCGGCTATGTCCGCCGTGAGGTTGTCGCCAATCATCCAACCGCCTTGGGCGAGAGTCCTGTTGCAGCGCTCGGCTGCGATCTCGAACAGGGCCGCCTCAGGCTTACGGACACCCTCAATGCCGGAGAGTACATAGGCGTCCACAGCCTCTGCCAAGCCCGTCTGCTTGATCTTGCCAAGCTGGTTGTCGGCGGTCCCATTAGTGATGATGGCGACCCTCCACCCCATCGAGCGAAGTCGCGACAGTCCGTCCATCACCGCGGGCCGACATCGGACCAGGTAGGGGTCCAGCCAAGGTAAGGCCAAAAGCCGCATTGCAAGATCGTTAAGGGTCCATGCCGGCAGAGGCAAGGAAATGTTCGTTCGCGATACACAAAGATCAACATGGCGTTCCCGTAGGTCGCCTCTGTAACGCATGTCGTATGTAACGCACACTCGCCTTCGCGATACAGCAAGCTCGGCGGTGGTCGCCCGCCGACCCGAGCCCGACCCGAGCCCGACGTGATCCTTCTCGTCGTGCAGGCCACAACGTTATTGATCTTGTACTGCGGCTTTTCGGCGCACCTTGGCTGGACCCCTGGAAGTTCGACAACGGTCCGGACAGGACACGCAGGACGACGCCGCGGGCCTGGCACCGATGCTACGAGAACCCTGGTGCGCGCATCCGGAAGTTGGTCAGGACACTGCCGCGCCGTTCGACGCGTTGCTCGGCGACGACGGTGAAGCCGTGCCGTTCGAAGAACGGCCGGGCCGTAAGGCTCGCGTTGACAGTCAGTTCGCCGACTCCCTCAGATCGGGCGATTTCCCTCACATGATCCAGCAGGGTGGTGGCGACTCCCGCTCGCCCGGCGTCGGGGTCGACGAACATCATGTCGATATACCCGGCCGAATCGATGTCGGTGAAGCCGACCACCTTGCCGCCGACCTCGGCAACCCAGGTCGCGGCCTTCTCCCGTCTGGCCGCCCAGTCGGCCGGGTCGATGTCGGACGATGCCCAGGCAGCGAGTTGGTCGGGGCTGTAGTCGCGGGACGCGGTGACCCGGATCGCACGGTAGAAGATGTCCAGGGTGGTCTGGGCGTCGCTGGAGCGGTACCGGCGGACTACGGATGTGATGGCGGTCATGGGGCCACTCTTTCGCACCTCGCCTGCCGCCCCCAACACACGTGCCAGCCGGCCCGAGCTCGACAAGGCCCTCCTCGTCGCGCGCGAGGGCGACCAGCTTGTGGTCACCAAACTCGACCGGCTCGGCCGCTCCCTGGAAAACCTCATCGAGCTGTCGAAGGAGCTCCAAGGCCGCGGCGTCAGCCTCGTCGTCCTCGACCAAGGCATCGACACCTCCACCGCCGTCGGCCGGATGTTCTTCCAGATCCTCGGCGCGATCACCGAGTTCGAGTACGCCCTGATGTCGGAGCGGACGATGGACGGGCTGGAGGCCGCCCGCACCCGGGGCCGCACCGGCGGCCAGAAACCCAAGCTCGGCCCCTGCCAGGTGCAGCTCGCGCGGGAGATGTACGACTCCGGCGACTACACCGTCGCCCAGATCGCCGACGAGTTCGGCGTCACCCGCCCCACCATCTACCGCCACCTCACCAAGGCCTGACGCCACACAGGTCCGCGCCCGAGCCGCGGCTTTTGGGCTCACCTTGGTTGGACCCCCAGGTACGGCATCCGCTGGCGATACCGGCTCCACAGCTCATCGACCGACTCGGACAGGGCGAAGTGCTCGCGGACCTTGTCGAAGAACACCTCACGATGCGGGTAGCCGACTGTGTCCAGACTTATCAGCCAACCAGCCGCCTCGCACCCGAGATCATGCTCGTCAACGAACTCCCCTGCCCACACCTGGAAAGCCTCGTCCAGGTTCACGAGCGTGTTGTCCAAGTCGAAGAGCGCGAGCCGCTGCATGGAGCGCATCGTATGAGCAGGAGCGTTTCCCCGGACAGTCCGCAGCGTGACGAGACGCGGTTCTTGCTGCTCGTCGTGGCGCAGTGACGCATGGTCCGAATGCGTGTCAAGACGCTGAGGCTGTTGCCGAGTCGCCGTGTTATGGCCTCCTTGAGTGCTCTTGTCACGCTCCAATGCTGGCGTTTGGATCTAAGGGTGATCTTCTGCGGCGCGTCACAGGCGGGTTCGGGATGCGCCACCCATGTCGCCGCCTGTCCTACCCGGCCCGGTCCTCTTGCCGCAGGCGGGCCATCGGCCCGCGCCGTCCTCCAAGAAAGGAATCGTGACCATGACCATGCTGACCTACACCCTCATCACCGACCCGGCGCCCCTGGAAGCGTCAGCAGCCGGGCGGCCGTCCACGGGAACGGTGTACCTGGTCATCACCAACACCGGGCAGCAGACGGCGTACTGGTCCACGGTCAAGGTGGAGGTGCACGTCGGCAACGGCGCCGGCGACCTCACCTCGGACTTCAACAAGATCAAGACCAAGGGCAAGTACGGCACACGGGCGGGCACTCGGTCGTCGGTGAACGTCCAGCGGCAGGGCTCCAACGCCTTCCTGGCCACCGCCCCTGGCGGCACAGCCCCTTACGGCACAGCCCCTCTCGCCCCCGGCGACTACATGGTGCTGACGCTGGAGAACGTCACCGTCGCCGCCACCGCCGGGCTGGCCGTGCTGACGGTGACCGAGAACACCAGCAGAACCAAGACCGCCAAGCCGAGCAACAGCTTCGCGGCCGTGGCGCTGGTGAAGACCGCGCCAAAGGAGCTCCCGCCGCGCGACTTCCGCCCGGACAAGGCCATGGTGGACGCCGGTGAAAAGCTCACGCTGAGCTGGCAGGGATCCGCCGGTTTCCGCTACGAGATCATGTACCCGGGCGCGCCGCAGCCTGTCCCCGTCTCCGGGGGCAGCTGGTCACCGCCCGCCCCGAAGCGGGCCACCACCTACATCCTCATCGCCACCGACCCCAACACTCAGCAGCAGCACTTCCTCACCACAACCGTTCAGGTGCGCAATCCCGTCCTGGAAACCCTCACCGCCACCACCGGCATCGACACCCCGCGGGTAGGAGGACCGAACGGCGGCGACGGAGCCGTCGCCTTCTCCCAGGGCGGGGTGACCGTATGGCGCGCGCGCGACTCCAATGACCCGGGCACCCTGCACGCCGGCGAGGTCGTGTTCGACGGCGTCGCCACCGGATATGTGAAGGGGCTTAAGGCCGGCGACGGAGACATCGACTTCCTCCCGGGCGGGGTGAAAGTCTGGAGCACACGCGGCTCCAGTTACCCGGGAACCCTGGACGCCAGCGAGGTCGTAGTCAACGTTGTCGCCACCAAGTATGTGAAGGGGCGTAATAGCGACGACGGATACATCGGCTTCCTCCCAGGCGGGGTGAAAGTCTGGCGCACAAGCGCCATCAATGACCCGGGCACCCTGCACGCCGGCGAGGCCGAGTTCAACGGCGTGGCCACCGAGTATGTGAAGGGGCTCAATCCCACCGACGGAGCCCTCACCTTCGTCTGGGCCGGGGCGAAAGTCTTGGCCTCACCCGGCTCCCCTTACTCGGGCGTCCTGCACGCCGCCCGGTTCCAGAACGAGCCCCAGTGACAGACCACCCCTGGGCAGGGCTGGAAGGCCTACGGGCCTAACTCCATCTACATCGCAGACCTCCGCAGCGGGTTCACCAGCAGCCCCATTTACCTCACCGCCATTGGAGGTGCCGACGGCATGCAGTACGACCTGGTCGGCAGCAGTGCCATCTACGACGTCACCGCCTGCAAGTTCAGCGTTTACCTCAAATGGCGCGACGGCATACCCCTGACAGTCGCCGATGCCCAGCGGTTGGTACATCAACTGGATCGGCTACGACACCCCCTGACTTCGCCACCGCCGCGGCACACCACCCTGTCCTTCTCGGTGAGCCATTCGCCGCCCTGGCACACCAGCTCGACCACCGCCGACCGCTCGACACCGTTCGCCCGCACCTTGTAGTGCCGGACCTGGAGCTGTCGAGGGGCTTGCCGAGGTTCTCGGATGTCCACCACGGTGGCTCATGCTGGAACCTCGGCCGACCCAAAGTCCCCTCTGGTCGCCTTACGCGCCTGGACATGGTCATCCGGGTCGGCCTTGATCCGGGCGGTGGCCCGCCAGCCCGCGATGACTTCCTGAGCGGAGGTATCAACGTCCAACTCTGCCGCGTCAGACAGCGCCTCGACCAATTCGAGCGTGAAGGCTCGCACCTCATCGGAGGGACTGTACGGCCTTCGAGCCTGGGCCTGCAGCGATCCCACCTCAAGAATCAGGCCGTGACCTGCGGAAACGCCCTCAGGATCATTGCACGTATATTGCGCGATCATCGACATACAGCCGCTCTGGGCGGCACACGGCTGCATGTCTTGGAAAAGCAAAAGAGGCCCCGTAGGGCCTCTGAGCTGGGAAAATCCCTGGTGGCAGGTCCAGGGTTCGAACCTGGGTAGGCTGAGCCGACGGTTTTACAGCACGTGACCTTTTCCGGTACTTTTCCGCCTCTGACCTGCGCCTCCGCTCTGCCATCCGCCTGCGTCAGAGAAGATCATTGCACACATATTGCACGCCGAGATGATCAAGCTTCTTGGCTCATACTATCCTGCACCCCCCGCGCCCCGTATGCCGTTGATCCATCGCCAAACTGCAGTGGAGCCGCACTCGGAAATGCGGACCATCAGCCAGATCAACCCTCTGCAACGCAGATAAAGATTGCCGATGAAGCTGTTTTGGGCGGACCGAATGCGACCCAACTGGTTTGACCATAATCATGTGGACGACCCCAAAACAGCACAGACGTCCGTCCTTCATCCAGATCTCGTAACAGCAAGCGGCAAAGCACAGATTCCAGACTAAGGCGAGTTACACTGAGCAACCCGACACTCGATCCTGTCAACGTTTGCTTGCACCCATCGAGCCCTACGTCCGGCACACCCCAGGAAGGGGATCTGCCTTGGAAATACGAATGAGCCGATCGCGAATCTATGCCTTGCTAACCTCTTTCGAGGAAGACATGCGCAATATACTGGAGCGCTATGTCCTCGATCATCTAAGTGAGTCGGATGCGCTTGGGCCAGACTTTTCTAATGCTGACGAACTTCGGGCAGCCGACGCGGGTGACGAGTATGTCCCTATAGCGCACTATCTGTTCTTGAGACAGTGCTATGACATCCTCAATAGGCAGCGAGCAAAATTGCCAAGTGAACTCGCCGAGGAGCTGAGGTCTAACACGATCCGGATGGACGAGCTGGTGCCAATCCGCAACCGCGTGATGCATGGCCGGCCATTGCGTGCAGATGATCCCACAAACACCTTGTCTGTCTTGCGGGGCTTTACAACCCGCCATTGGCGGCTCACTCAGAGGACTCTTCAGAAGCTGGACTCTGATAGTACTTGGGAACCAGCGTTCGAGACACTGCCGCTCCCCGCGGAGAGGATACTGCACAATCTTCCGCAAGCGGATTATGACGAAACAGGACTGATCGGCCGCAGTAAAGATGTCGCAAAACTGAAATCTGTACTTCAAAAGCGCAGAGAGTCCATCATTACCGTCACCGGCGAAGGAGGGATTGGAAAGACGGCGCTTGCATTGGAAGTTGCATACGCAGTCGTCGATGATCCGGATTCTCCCTTCGACTGCGTACTATGGGCGTCCCTTAAGTCTGAGATGCTCACTGCATCAGGCGTGCGTAGCATCGAGAGGGCGGTACGTGACATCACGGGCGTAACAAAAGAGTTTGGGAAAGTAATAGATAGATCATTTTCTGGCACTGTAAGCGACCTGGCCAATGCCCTGCAAGGCGTAACCGCTCTGGTGATCATAGACAATCTGGAGTCCGCCCAAGGCGAAGAAATCATCGAGCTGTACGACAGCTTGCCTGAATCGGTTACTTATTTCTTCACTAGTCGCCTGGGCGTCGGTCAAATAGAGCGTAGGTATCCTCTCGGCCCACTTCGGCCACAAGACGCAGAGTTGTTGTTCCGAAAGATGGCGGCTACACGAGGCCTCAACTCGTTGACCCGACTAAGCGATAGGAGTCTGCATGAGATACTGAAGCGGTTGCGCCACAGTCCACTTGCCATCCGCTGGTATATCTTGTCGGTAGAGGCTGGCAAGGAGCCGGTCAGTACTCTACGCAACCAAATCGAACTTGTGAACTTTTGTGTCAAAAACGTATATGACTCGTTGTCCGAAAAATCGAAGCATCTGCTTGCGGTGCTTGACGCATTGGATCGTAGTGTCTCATTCGACGAACTCGCGGTTTTGACTGATCTACCCATCGACGACCTCAGGACAGCCGCCCAAGAGCTCAACCGCGGCTCGTTGGTAGTTCATGAACCAGACCCTCATGGAGGCTTGGCTTCTCGACTCGGTCTGAGCGCAGCAGCTCGGCTCTTCCTTAAGAGTCAACCGCATACGCGAGTGTCCATAAGCGAGATCATGCATCGCGAGGAGCAATATGTGCGCAGCTCCGAGCGCAGGAGAGCAGAAGAAGCATTACGCATGCTTGGGCCCAATGTTGTTCGCGTGAGAGGGCCCGAGGATGAGCCGACAGCCCATCTCTTAAGGCTCGCACTTTCACTTAGTAAACGGGGCGATATTGGCCAGGGCCGCGCCCTGATCGAACGAGCACGAGCGCTGAACCCCGACTATTGGGAAGTGGACAGGGTCGCAGCATTCTTGGCATCAACCCAACGTCGGCGGGACAAAGCTCTCGCACTATACAAGTCCGCCCTGTCTAAAGCGGACACAGACGAAGCGTATGCCATCGTGGCTTATTTTCTTGCAGGGCACCTGGCTCGCATAATGCATGAAGTACAGCTAGCACTGCCCTATGCCATAGAAGCACACAATACGATTAACAGTCACGAGACAGCTCTCAGCCTAGGCACCTTTAAGGTCTGGAACCATGAATTCGCTGAAGGCCAAACTCTTCTCGAAGAATCACTCGAGAAGGCAGAAGGTAAAACTCGACTTATTGCGCTTACATCGCTGGTAGATTGTTGGCGGAGATGGGGCGACGCATCCCTAGAGAGTCATTTATTAGTCGAGGCATTCGATAAGGCCTATACCGGATTCACAATTGGCTTCGAAGCAATCGGCGCAGGACACCTAGATTTAAAACTGGCGAGCTCTGTCGTGGAAGCAGTTCAGACAGCGCTTCGCGCGTCTTCACAGCCCGGTTTTCCACTCGACGCCGTTACCGCCGAGCTAGTTACCATGCTCACTGGATTACAATCAAATCGGTCTCTCTTTGGGGGATCAAAGCCGTGGACGCATCTCGTGCGCCTGCTCCCCTATCTATCTCGGGAAGGAACCACGTCTAGCGAGGTGATCAGGTTGACCCGTGAACTGCTAGACGTAAATAAGCCAACGAGCGGTGACAGCAATAGCACGACATGTCCAGAAGTGCTAGTAGGAGAAGTTATCAGTTGGACCGGCAGGTACGGCTTTATCAAGCATCCAGACTACCCGAATAATGTCTTTTTTCATCGCGGATCCTTGCGAGATTTCCGGGATGATCGATACCTCCGCGGCGCCGTAGTCAATTTCAGTGTTACTCGCAATGAAGAGGACCAACCCCAGGCAATGAATATCCGAATAGTAAGCAACGACATTACATAATTTAACTCAACACCCTACCTCGCTACCCGGACACGCGAGTTAAATGCCTGCGCAGCCCCGCACACTTCTCCCCCGCTCGCGCATCCCGTATGCCGTCGACCCACTTGAAGAGCAGCGGGCCGGCGACGTAGGTGAAAACCCGTCTTCGCGTGTACGTCAGCCGGTCGCCGTTCCTCGGCCATTGGACGCCAGCGGTCACAGACGGGCTTGCGCCGGAGGAGCCGGTCTGCTGGGCTCCGCCTGGGTCGATGGCAGGAGGGATGCGCGGGCTCCCACCAGCCACCTCCGGCCCGCACTCTCCAGCTCGGCGGCATCCCGGAGCCGGAGCGCCCCCGCCGGAGGCGAAACGCGCTGACACAGGCTCAGATGGCCGAGTTGTTCGACCGGACCGTTCAGAACATCAACCTGCACATCCTCGCGATCCTGAGGGACGGCGAGGTCTCGGAGGCAACTATCAAGCAAGACTTGATAGTTCGCATCGAGGGCTCCCGCGAGGTGCGGCGGCAGGTTCAGGTCTACAACCTGGACATGATCCTGGCGGTCGGCTACCGGGTCCGATCGGCACGAGGTATCCAGTTCCGCACCTGGGTGACCACGGTGTTGCGGGAGTATCTGGTCAAGGGGTTCGTCCTCAACGGTGAGCGCCTGAAGAATCCAGGTGGGTTCGATCACTTCGACGAATTGCTCGAGCGGATCCGGGAGATCCGGGCCTCGGAGAAGCGGTTCTACCAAAAGCTCCGGGATCTGTTCGCCGCTGCAGGTGACTACGACTCTGGCTATGGCTCGCGTCAGAGGGGCCAGACCTTCAGGGCTGGGAGCTGGCAGTCGGAGGACTATGCGTGACCTCCTCGAAGTGCGCAAACAAGGGAAGTAGCACCTCGGCGTCTAGGGCGGCGTAGGTCACCTGGCTCTCGGTAAGAGGCCGCCGGGTCCAGTCGCTGGTCTGCTCCCTCTTGTCGAGTTCCACGCCAAGCTCGCGTGCGCACACTTCGCGAAGGCTGTGTCCGCTCGCGCCGCGCCGAAGCCGGGTCGATACTTCGCGAGTATCGACCACACCGTTCAGCGCGAAGCCCTGTCGGCCGAGGACCTCACGTTCGAACGAGGCGTAGTGAATCAGTTTCGTCGTCTCGCCGTTCGCGAGCAGCTGGCTGAGAGGCTCCAGATCGGGTAGCTCAAGCGCATCGATGAGGTAGGTTGCCTCGCGGCCTGCCATCTGAATCAGGCAGAGGGTGCGTCTCGCCAGCGTGGTCTCGACGTCGAGGCCGATGACGGACTCGGATGATAGGGCAGCGACCGCCTCCGTGAGCTGTGACGGCGTCCTCACCCAGATCAGCGGCCGGTCTTCCTCGCGGCGCAGAAGGGGCAGCTCCGCTGGCGCCTCCGGAAGCTGGGTGATTCGCTCCGCATCGCTTACTGTCAGAGTCCGGATGCTATCGGGCAGCCGTGGGAGGCGGGTCTCGCCCTTCGAGAGCCATCGCCAGGTTCCGCCGACGTCGAGCAGGTAGCTCGCGACTACCTCGCGCTCGACCCAGGGCGGCATCACCGGCTGGAACTTGCTGAGGCGGTAGCCCGGGAGCGACTCGGCGACCTGTGCCCAGAGGCGCTCATCCTCCCAGAACTCGGGTTCTTCTAGCCTGCTGAGCACGTCACGGAAGCGGTCTCTGCCAACGGCCGCGCCGCGTACCTTGACCAGGAAGTTGTCGGAGATGACCTGCCAGTCTCCTGCGACCGCTTCAAGTGCATACCGGAGCGTCGCGTTGATGCGTCCGCCCGCGAAGGTCCACCAGCGGATCTCCCCGTCATCGAACTCCGCGCTGCCGCGCTCGGAGCTGATTATCTCCCGCATGGAAGCACGCTGATCGGTGAGGACCTCCCATGCGGCGTCATCAAGGTATGGGTAGCGCGTCTCGCTGAGCAGCACTGACCGAATGTGCTGGCAGAGATTGAGGCTGAGGAACTGGGGGAGGAACCCTCCCCACGTGGGCTGGCGACCGCGGGGCGCCGCCTCGACGATGACGCGGCGGTCATCATGCCGTACGTGGAGGACGGCCCATGCACGCCCGCCAAGCAGGAAGCTGCTGACCCCGTCAACGAGCCGGTCGACGAACGCCTGGCTGAGCGAGCCTAGGGGGCGGCCATCGGCGGCCTGCACCGTGTAGGTCTGCGGGCTGGAGAAGACTGCGAAGAGTTCCATGAAGTTCTTGCGACCGAACCGGCGCTCCGCCTTTGGCCCCAGGACCAGCCGCCCGCTGGCGAGCCGGAGCGAGCCATCTCGAACCATCCACGCCAGAAGGCGGTCGTATTCGGCCCGGTGAATGCCCTGGAAGTCAGGCACGCGCGCCAGGTGCTCCCAGGCATCCTCGCCGGTGATCCCGTCCCCTGACAGCGCCATGGCGAGCAACTGGTGGATGAGCACCGGCCAGCAGCGGTGGTCGAGTTCGACTGACTCGACCCAGCCAGTCCTGGCCAGCTCGACCAAGGCGATAGCCTGCAGCACTCCCTCGGTTGTCTCGCAGAGGAACGTGGTGTTTGACACCTGCCCCGTTCGCCGCCCCGTTCGCCCCATGCGCTGCAGGAACGAGCTCACGGTGTCTGGCGCCTCCGCCTGGAGGACCCGGTCGAGGTCGCCGACGTCGATTCCCAGCTCCAGCGTCGAGGTGCACACGATGCAGGCGTCGCCGCCGTGATGAAAGCGTTCCTCCGCGAGCTGGCGCTCTTCCCGGGATACGGCGCTGTGATGGACGAACACGGTGGTGCCGGCGCGCCGCATGTGCTCAGCGACGGCCTCCGTCGTGGACCGGGACTGGCAGAAGAACAGACTCTTGCGGCCCGCTGCGACCTGCGCCGCGTCGCGGGAGAGCTCAGCGAGGCCTAGACGGTGGACGACGAGGATCTGCCGAGGCCTCGGCTGGTTCGGCGGGCTGACGACGCGTCCGCTCCGGCCGGACGTGCCCTGCATCCAGGTAAGGATGGCCTCGGGGTTGCCTACGGTCGCGGACAGCCCGACGCGCTGGACATCATGCCGGGAAATGCGCGCCAAGCGCTCGATCACGCTCATCAGGTGGGCGCCGCGGTCGGATCCGGCCAGCGCGTGGATCTCGTCCACGATCACGGTCCGTAGGTCGGCGAAGAGCTTGCTCTCATCCACTCGCGTCGACAGGAGCATCACCTCAAGTGACTCTGGTGTCGTCATCAGGAGCTGGGCGGGCTCTCCGAGGAACTGACGCCGGGAGTGGCTCGGCGTATCACCGTGCCAGGCGAAGCTCCGCAGCCCGATCATCTCGGTGTAGAGCCCGAGCCGGTCCGCCTGGTTGTTCAGCAGCGCTTTGATCGGAGCGACGTACAGTGCGCCCACCCCGTCCGGCTCGTTATCGGCGAGTTGTGAGAGGACAGGGAAGATCGCCGCCTCGGTCTTGCCCCCGGCGGTGGGGGCCAGGATGATCGTGTTGTCGCCGGCGAGCAGCGCCGTTCCTGCCTCTTCCTGTACGGGGCGCAGGCTCGGCCAGCCGAGCCGGGACACGATCGCGTGCTGCAGGCGGGGGGAGAAACGGGCGAAGACGCTCACCACACGTCCTCGGCCGGCACCAGCCCCTCTGCTTCGTCATCGGGGGCAGGGGCAAGGCTGGTGAGCGCGGTCCCGGAGAGCACGTGCTGCTCCTCGGGGCTGAGGTCCGTGGCCTGGAAGCCATACTCGGACATGGGTTCATAGTCCGCGTGCTCCTCGACTAGATCGAGTTGCGTTACGAACTCACGCAGAAACTGGCGCGGCACCACACCAACGTCGCCCTTGAAGCCAGCTGACACCTCCGCGACGAGCCGCTCCACGAAGGCCGTGCTGATCTTCTGATCGAGGCGGCCGTGGTCAGCGGTGGGAAACAGCTCGCGCAGGCGAAGCGCGACGGAGCGGAGACGCTCGGCGTCGAAGGGGACAAGCTCGAGCTGGGCCTGGCGCAGGCTGGCGAAGCGGCCCTGCTTCAGGAACCGGATCCGCTCATGGAGCGGACTGAGGCCTGCGACGCCCTGCCTGGTGTCGAAGAACTCCGGCGTGCCTGTGAAGACCCAGAGCATGCCCGGATAGGAGCCCGAGGCGTCGGCGATCTGCCGGATCCCGTTGAGGGACTTGTGCCGCGAGTCCGAACGCATCCGGAGGATGGTCTCGGCCTCGTCGATGACGACGAGCAGCCCCTTGTACCCGGCGGCCTTCACGATTTCCAGGACTCCCCGCAGGTAATCAAGGGCATCGCGGCTCTCGATGTCCCCCTTGATACCCGCGGTCCGCTTGACCGACGCGGCGACGTTGCCGCTGCCGCACAACCAGGAGATGAGGGCTCCCGCCTCCGCCACGTTTCCCTGCTGCTTCAGCTCGAAGATAGTCTGAATCACGCGGACGAAGTCCTGAGGCGCCCGGCCACCCGTCATGGCCGCAAGGTCCTCTTCGAGACGCTTCGCCACCGTGGCATCGAACGCCGGGTCCGCGTCGTCTTCTCCGGCCGCGATGAGCGCCTCTTCCACCCGTCCGATCCAGCGGTCGAGAACATCGCCCAGGGCCCCGCGTGGGCACGATGCGGTGCCCAGCTCGGTCAGCACCTTGCGGTACACGTCGTCGAACCGGTGGAACTTGAGGTCATTATCGGAGACGACAACGAAGCTGGTCGCGAATCCCCGGGCCTGCGCGTCGAGCACGGCAAGGCGTCCCATGAAGGTCTTCCCGCAGCCATAGCCCCCGCGCAGGAACTTGACGGTGCCCTCGCCGTCCCCCGCGAGGTCGAGCTGCCGGTGCAGTTCCCCGAGTTGCTTCTCGATGCCGACCGCGAACGCATCGAGTCCTCGTTCCGGCACCAAGCCCTTGCGCAGCGCCTCGAAGATGTGCTTGACATCCTTCTGGGTCAGTGTGCTCATGCGCTTCCTTCCCGCACGTATCGCTTCACCCCGGCCACGACGTCAATGCGCACGATAAAAGGGGCCTTCTGGGCATAGGACTCGAACTGGAGGGTGAATCGGCGCAGGCCGCGTGGGCCTCCCAGCATCGCGGCGGCCTCGTTCTCCGTGACCGCGCCATGCACCGCCAGGTGCTCGAACACCTGCCGGATCCCAGGGTCAGGGAACTGCTCCAGCCATCTTGTGCCGACTGCCGGGCTGGTCGTCGGCGGGGTGGCGGCTGATGCCGCGGGCGCCCGCATCGCGGTGACAGGAAAGCGGGCATCCGGCACGCAAGGCACCACGTCCGCGACGGCGCTCGGATGATGGATCTCGATGAGCGTGCGCGTGTCCGTGGCTCCGGAGAGCCGGAAGAAGAGCTCGAAGGGTTCGCCGACGGCGGCGACGATTGTGCTGCCCGCAATCCGCGCTTTGCCACGAGCCTGGCAGAGCTCGACCTGCACGTCCTCGGCGTCGGGGACGCGAACGGCGAGTTCAATTTCCTGCAGGCTTCCAAAGTCCAGCGACTGCTGCTCGAGGGCCTCGACCCTGGCCTCGATGCAGTGCATCCCCGCCACTCCCTCGCGGGCCTCAGCTGTAACGCCGTACCTGACGCCACTCCCGCCGGCCGCCGTGCGGTGCACCACGGTAAGTACCGGGATGACACGCTCCTGCAAGCTGTTGCCACCGTGCGCGAAGTCCACCGGCCGCCGGCCTGTGTCGAAGACCGCCGTGCTCTCCGGGAAGATGACGCTCGTGCCCGTGCTCGTGCCCTCGTACTTGAGATCCGCCAGCGCGACCCTGACCTGGCCTGCATGGTCGGCCGCCACCGGGGAGAAGACGTGTCGCCGCTGCGGGTCGATTCGGCGGCCATAAGCCTGGGCGGCTGCGGTGTCGCCGTTCAACAGGAGGAACCCGTGGTCGCTAGTGAACACGAACCGGCGCACGCCCGCTTCGCGCAGCACGCGCCAGGCAGCGCGGAGCTTCTGCAGGGCGAGGTCGAACACGGCAGGGCCGATGCCCTTTTCGCCGGCTTCGTCGATCTCCCGGCTGTGCACCACGACCAGCCGCGCCTGGGAGACCGACCGTTTGAGCGAAACAGTGTCACGGCTGACCACCTCCTCGAGGGTGAACCACGAGCAGGTCGCGCCGCCAACCCGGTCGTGCATTGCCCGCTTGCGCGTCTCAGGGTCACAGACCCGGAACTCACCCGTCTGGAAGCCCTTAACCCCACCGGCGTCGCCCGCCAGCGAGACCTGTAGGCGGCCGTTGCGCGCGACGGGTGCGAGCACGTTCATCCCCACCTCCGTCACGGTGGGGAGCTCAGCGAGCCGGGGCCGTAGCGCCGCGGTGGTGGCCGGGGTCCCCTCCATCTGGCGATAAAGCTCCTCTCCCATCTCGAACCGCAGGGCGTCGACAACGAAGTACGCGGTAGCCCCCGGCTCCTGGGCCGACGGCCGGACCACCTCGTCGAAGAGCGTCCGCTGCTGGTGCGAGGTACCTGGCAGGAAGCCGTGGGCCATGCAGAGTGCGTTGAACTCGCCAGCCCAGGCATCGGCCCACTCACGCCAGGCGTGCCGCATTCCGTCGAGGCGCGCCCGCAGGGTCTCGAACTCGGGAAGCAGCGGGTAGAGCAGGGCCACCCGCCGCTGCTCCAGCAGCCGGTGCGCCTGATCGACTGCGGCGCCACGCTCGGCATAGACCGCCATGGCAGTCTCGATGGCTGCGTCGACGCTCGCGTCCACGCCGATCCGCATTCCCGCGCGGGCGATCTCCTGGCCGAGACGAGCCGCCTCGTGGACGAGTTGCCAGGCGGACTGCCGTGCGGGGTCATCGCGGAGCCAGAAGGATGTGTCGGCCGACGTGGGCTCCACGCGCGGGTCAGCCCATCCGGCGGCCTGGTCGTAGGCCGCGCGGCCCAGCGCGGCCAGTGCCGCTTTGAGGACCTTGTCCTCCTCGAACCGGAACGTGACGATGGCGCCGAGGTCCTCGGCCTGGGCCTGCTCGACCTCGTCGGCGAGCAGCGCCTCCGTCTCGTCGGCCGTCCGCTGGTAGAAGCCCGCGTGGTGCTCCCGAAGATGAGCAGCCACGTCGCGGCAGGCATCGATAACCGGGCGCGGCAGGGCAGCAGCGGACGCCAGGTGGTCGTTAGCCGGCGCACGCCTCAGGTCATCCGTGTACTCCACACACAGCGCCCAGCTCGCTGCGGCGAACGCTACGTCTCCGGCGCGGGGCTGAGAGGGGGGAAGCGTGACATCGCGCCAGAAGGAGGGGAGGCCGATCCAGGCGGCGAACCGCTCCCAGAGCGCGTCCTCGGTATCGTGCTCGCCGATCCGCCCGGCGATGATTCCCCCGGTGAGTAGGTCATCGAGGACGGCCGTTGGGCTCATAGCCCGGAGTTGTGCCGCGATGCCGCCCTCTGCGCCGTCGAGGAGCGCGCTAAGCCAGGCGTCGGCACCAGCAAGTGTCATGCCGGGCTGGGCCCGGAAGGAACTGATCTGGTCGGGGCGTGCCTGTCCTGAGGCGGCCTCGGTGACGAGGGTGTCGAGCGCCTTGCGGTACCGTACGCCGGCCGCGTAGAGCTCGAAGAGCGGCGTCTGCCGCACGGTTTCCTCGCTGAATCCCGGCAGGTGGATGACCAGAGGTACCGTCTCCGTCCCGGTGGCCACCCCGTCGAGCGCCATCATCAATGCCAGGTGGCTGCCTCGGAATGCCTCGACCTGGTAAGGCAAGGCGCCGGCGGAACGCAACGCCTGGAGCCGCTCGACGAACTCACTGTAGATCCCAGCCTGGTCGAGCCAGACGACGATGCCACGTTGGCGTACCCGCGAACGCAGGTCGGCTTCCAGGACCGCGGACACGGGGCCGCCGAGTCCCGATGCTGGCGGGGAGGTAACTGCGGTCGTCACGTGTCGTCCTCCTTGCCGTCGTCCGCGTCTTCGTCGTTGAATAGGTCGATGGGCGGGACGAGGCTGGCCAGGAAGCTCTTGCGGTACTGCACCCGCTCGGGATGCGCCGCCTCGAACATCGCACGGGCCGAGGCCTCATCGGGGGCGAGGATGCGGATCTCTGCGCCCTGCCGCTCGGCCAGGCGCAGTTCCATCTGCCAGAGGGCCTCGGCGTGGGTCGGCCAGAGGCCCGGCTCGAGGATACGCATCTCGAACACGCCCCGCCGATTCTTGCCGCGCCCCATGCGCCGCATGGCCTCCTTCTCGATGGCGGAGAGGGCGGCTGTCGGCTGGCCGCGCAGAAAGGCCTCACGATGCAGGACATCACCAGCGTCGTCCACGTCGCGGCCGCCGGGGCGGTAGGGCGGCTCCTCGATCCTGAACTCAGGGCCGATTTCGTCCTGGAGCCGCAGCTCCCAGGTCCAGGCGCGCTCCGGGTGGTAGCGCCAGAAGCAGCCGTGCGCGACGCCAAGGCTCGGGTCCTGCCGGCACTTCCGATCGACCCGGCTCGGCCAGTAGAGCATCGCCAGGTGGGACCAGTCGTAGTCCTTCCGACCGCTCGCGGTGGCGAGCTCCTTCCACCACTTCTTCGGGTCTTTCCACTGCGGGTCGAGTAGCGGCCAGAGTGCGGCCGAGTTGATCATCACACCGTCGTTGAGGTCAGGAGCGTAGCGGTTGTCTTGCTCGCGGGCAGGACACTGGCCGTCGGTCGGCAGCGCACCTTGGTCGGCGCACTGCTCGACGTTAGCGATGAACTCCTGCAATTCACTCCGAGCCTTCAGTACCCGGTCGTACTGCCGTTCAGCGTCTCGGGCGGCATTCTTGTCGGCGCCGTTACGAGCGGCGCGCAGGTCGGTCAACTCACCATCGAGGCGAGCGAGCGTCGGCGCGAGATGGTCGGCGAGCAGCACCCGCAAGGTCTGGTCGTTCATCCGGTGGATGTTTACCCAGGCCACGAAGGTCTTGCCCGACGAGGAGAGCGGCCAGTGAATAGGCCGGTTCTCGTACATGCCCTTGTGGACGTCCTTGAAGAAGTCGAGGGCCAGCCAGTCACGCAGGCTCCGTCGGGTGCCGATCGCTGACGCGTACTCCGCCCAGGCGGCGTGCAGCGGTGCGGTCGCCTGGTGGCCAAGGCCATCGCGGCGGTCCACGGCGTCAAGCGTGGTATCGAGGAAGAGGATGCCATGCGGGAGCGCATGCGAGAGGTCCGCAGTGGCGGGGTTAAGGATGCCCTCGGCGGGGGTATCGGCCGGGCCGAAGCGGCCAAGAGCGACGCCGAGGGCGAAGCTCAGGTGGTCCGCGGCGGGTTCTGGGTCTAGCTGCTCGACGTACTCAGGAAGAGGTGCCCCTTTGGGGCGGTCGACGGCAGCCTGGGCCCAGTCCTGGGCGTGGCGCCATGGGGAGGGCCCGGGGCGCAGAAACTCGACGGACTGTTCACGGTGAGATTCGTGCAGGGTGAACGCGCTTTCCAGATGGCTAAAGATGGCTTGAGCACCACCAATTTCCAGGGTAGGAATGCGGGCAACATCGCCTGCAGTGAAATGAATGGTGGGATTGAGGGATGCGGCGACGTATCGTGCAACGGGAGAGTTAAGTAGTGCAAGTGCCTGAGCTTGGGGCATGCCAAATAGCGCTCGACCTTCCACGTCGAAAACTGAAGCAAAACGGATTGCCCGCGCGGAGAAAGTATTGCCTTTTGTGTTGTAAGCGACACCTTCATGATAGTAGTGATCCGAACCTTGCCCGTAGCGAGCGCTTGGCAGGGTCCCGTAAGCGGGATGCAATGGCCTGGAGAACCGTATTACGAAAGAAAGTGGCTCAAGCCAGCGAGTGCCGGCTGCACCTTTAACGTATGCCTTCCAGGGTTTTTGATCGTTAACGCAGGCCTGGAATCTACGATTTGTGTCTATTGTAGATGGTTGCACCTCCCAAGGGCGGCGCAAAAAGCGGTCGTTGTTCCCTGTCTGTAGCCCGATTGGCAGGGAACCAACTTTACCAATTAGTTTCCCACTTGCCGCTAGTCCAAGCAGCTCGCTGTTCCACCAATAAACGAGAGGCCACTCCGGTACGACCTTGAGTGCGGCCGGGTCGAAGGTGTGGCGACCTTCTTGGCAGATGGTGGCCGCGCGCTTTCGCTGGGTTCGTGCGCTGTCTCGTGATGTGTCTTCTCGAGGCGTAGGGCAGAGCGCACTGGCCCCAACGGTCGAGCCGCCACGGGCAAATATCGACACGGTAACGCTGACCCTCTCGTCGGGCACGCTTTCGAATGCCCCCCGATCGAAGTCGCCGAGTGCCTTCAGCTCGTGCGCCCCCAACAGATATTCCCGCAGTGCCGAGTACTGCTTGATGAACATCCAGTTCCGCATCGTGAGCATCGCCGATACGCCGCCGTCGCGGACCAATTCCAAGCCGCGCAGCAGAAACGCCGCGTAGAGGTCCTCCTTACCGAGCGGATATGTCCGAGAGACGTACGTCGTCTCGGCCATCTTGCTGGTGCCTTGGTATGGCGGATTCGCCACTATCAGGTTGTAGCTGCTCTCGCGCGCCATCCGGATGAAGCGCACGCCCGCTGCAAGTTGCTCGCCGCGCAACCGCAGGCCGAGGTCGTCGCCACCGGTGTGCTTCGACAAGAACCGTTCCAGGCGGTCAAGCAAGGTGGCCTTGGCCTCCGCGCGGCCGATGGTGACGCGCGCGGGCTCCGGGCTGAACCCGCTAAACAGGTCGCCCTGCTCGTCCACCGCCTGGCCCAGCATGGTCTCATGCCGTTCCAGGGCCTCATCCACAGCAGCGTCGATTTTGAGCAGACTCCCCAGATGGTCGGCGCCACGCAGTGCGTGGATCAGCGTGTCGGTCAGCGCGGCCGGAATCCCGGTCTCGCGCTCCACCTCGCGGCGGAGTTCGACGAGCGCCGGGTCGTCGTCGGCCAGGCTCGCGAGGCGCAGGCGGGAGGCCACGAGGTTCAGCTGCTCGGGCCGGGCGTCGGGGGCCACTTGCCGGGCTTTGAGCCACAGGGCTGCCGCGGCGATCTGCACTGCCCTTGGGTCTAGATCGATGCCGTGCAAGTTGTGCGACATTATGCGTTCGACGATGGCCCGGTCGGACCAGCGGTCCTGGCCGGTCTCGCCTCGGTGTCGGGCTTCCTCCCGGTAGAGCGCCACCAGGAGGTCGAGTGCCACGACCAGGAAGTGCCCCGAGCCGACGGCCGGGTCGAGCAGCCTCAGGTCGCGGACGGTCTCGGGCACCTGCGCTACGGCGCTCTCGGGGACCGGCTGCGGCAAGTAGTAGACCCAGCGTCGTTCCGCGTCGGTATGAAGGGGCATCAGGTCGGTAAGCGTGACCTCGCCCGTCGCGCGTTTTGCCCGCCATTCGGCCCGTCGCTCCTCAAGACGGTCGAGCGTGCCGTCGGCTGCAACCTCGGGCATCCACCCGTGGCGCTGGCAGATAGTCAGCCACATGGGTCCCAGGCTGTTCTGGAGTAGCCAGTCCACCATGTAGCGCTCGGTGAACATCTGCGTCTTGCTGGCGATCTCGTGCGGCTCGACCTTGCCACCGCCGTTGAGCTTGTCGTCGAGTGCCTCGCGCTCGGGATCGTTCCAGTACTGGTAGACCCAGCCGAGGGTCATGTCGTCGGTCCAGCAGCTTTCCAGCGCCTCGGAATTGAGGGCATCGATGACGTGCCGGAGCGTCGCTGCCGGAATAGGAACTAGGTCGGCCACGCCCGCTGGGCCGTAGAGGCCAGGCAGTTCGGTGGCGAGGTCCTCGAAGACCAGGCGCAGGAGGAATGCGTAGCCTTCGGTCTCATCGTTTTGTACGATTCCCGGCGCGAGCTGCCGGAAGTCCAGGTACGCGCGGCTCTCCCAGCCACCGGTCACCACGGCGGGTGCACGGAGCGGCTGGCCTGATGGTCGCGGTGCCTCCATAAGCCGGAGCATGACCAGCCGATTCAGCAGGGTATAGGCCGCCTGCTTCTCGGCTTCACGGCGGAAGTCCTGCGGGGACCGATCCCTCTTGGCCCCGGTAGTGCCCTGTGCCCGTACCTGCTCGGCCACCCACGCCTCCAGCCGCCTGCGCCTGGCCCGGGCAGCCTCGTCCAGTCCGGCGTCACGACTGAGCACCGAGAGCCGGTAGGCCGTCTCCGTGGCGGCGTGGAGGTCCTCAAGCAGCCGAGCGCGGAGCGACCGGATCGTCGTTGCGAGTGCCTGCTTCGCATTGGAAGTCATGGACATGGTCGTCGCCACCTTGGTCACAGTATCCGCACTCGGGCGCCGGCCCGTACCTGCTCGAGCAGGCGTCCTCTGATTTCCTCGACCAGCGCCTGTACGTCGGCCTCCGTCGCGACCTCACGATTGCGCAGCTGCAAGTCGACGCGGGCGATGAGCGGCCTATTGCCTGCGCTCAGTATCTCGTCGAGGAGGTCGTTCGCCTGGTTCTCGGCGCGCTGCAACGCAACCGTGAACGGGTCTGCCAGGGCAGTGAGCGGCGGCGCGACCGCCTCGGCGGTGGTGTCAGTAACCGCCCCCGTGAAGGGTCGCAGCACGCTGTGCGCCTGATCGGCCGTGAGGGTACTGAAGCCGTCGCGCGCCCGAATACGGCCACGGGCCGCCTCCGCCTGCTGCTCCTGCCACTGGAGCAGCCGCTGCCGCTCCGCGCGGTAGCAGGCAAGGATCTCGGTGAGATCCTCGTCGAGCACGCTGATGTCGAGCCAGGGCCGCTCCGCCGCGAGCTGCGTGGATACGCGGGTCGCGGCTACCTTGACATTCGTGGGCTCGATGCCGGCGTCCGTCAGCTGAGCCGCCTCGTAGGCGAGCACTCGGTCAGCGTCCTTGACGGCCCGGATGGCATCGTCCGTCAGCTCCGCGCCGTAGAGCTGCAGGGTGGACACGCCGTCCTGCAGTGCGTCGAGGTGACTTTTGACCGCCTGCACAGTCGGCCTGGTCTGTCGGCAGTTCCTAAGGCACATCTCCAGGGCCTTGCCGAGCCTGCCGAGCGCCGCTGGTCCCGCGGGTGAGCCGGGAAGCTGGTTGAGTCTGCTCTGGACGTCCCGGAGTTGTTGTGCGAGTGCCGGAAAGTGCTGCACAACCGCGTTGGCGATCTGATCGTCTTCGCGATCGATGCGGGAGTCGAGGCGATCCTCGAAGAACCTGCAGATGCGCGCCCGCGACTGGAAGCCGATATCGTCTTGGCCGGCCGGGAAGATGGTTGCGCGCCGGAAGTCGCGGTCCCGCTCGAAGAGGTCGCGCACTCCGGCGTCGCGGATGGCGGTGATCTCGTCGCCGCCCTCGGGCTGCAGGCGTACCTTGGTGGCGCGCAGCAGGCCCGCGACGCAGGCCTTTACGACGTTCGCCGTGTAGCCGTAGGGTGGTCCGCCAAACCGGGCGAGGAGCGCCGTCCCGCTGCTGCCGCCCTCCGACTCGATGTACTCCTGGACGCGGCGTACCACGACGCCGCTACACGAGGGGACGTACCGTCCGGCGTCGAGCTCGAGGATGCCAAGATCGCCCGTGAGGAACTTGGGCGACGGGCCGGAGAGCTCGGCTTCGACGAGCTGGAGAAGCTCGGATGGCTGGACCTGCGTAGGAATGAAGTGCGGGAACAGGTCAGGTAGCACCCGGGTTGCCGCCTGGTGGAGCGCGATGGCGAACGTCGCGCCATGGTCCTGTGGCGAGATGCCGCGACCCCGGAAGTACATCCGTCCGGCCATCCACGCCGCTGCGATGGTGTCCCGTGCGCGCGTGTCGAGATCCTCGACGCGGTTCTCCTCCTGCTGGAGCAGAAGCCTGCGGGCGGGATTCAGCGAGTCGCGGCGCGACTTGTACTTCTTGACCATGGCGCGCGAGCGGTGCAGCTCACGCGCGCACTCGCCTACGGCCTCGCTGTCGCCGGACAGCCAGACAAGGCGGTCGTGGAGCGCGGCCTCGCCGCTCCGCGTTACCCACGTGCTCTCGGTGCGCTCCTCGATGGCCAGGTAGCGGAAATCGACGCGGACGGCGGCGTCATCGCGCGGATCAAGGAGGCTCACGTCGTCGGCGCGACGGCCATCGGAGAACCGTCCTGCCCAGGGGAACGACCGACCTTGGAGCTGCGGGCGATCGGGAGTGGCGAGCAGGTACTTGAGCCCGTCCTGGACGATCTCGCTGAGGGCCTCGCGCGGGGCGGGGATGTCGCGGCGTTCGCGCTCCCACTCCTCGCCAGCAGAGGATTGGAGCTTGTATCCGTGCTTTTCCGAGTACCCCAGAAGATTGCGGCGGCGCAGCTCCTCCAGCGCCGCGGTCACGGCGGCCACCTGATTGCCGCGATCGACCCGGTCGTAGAGGCACTGCGCCACGAGCCTCGCATCGGTGGCCTTGGTCTCCTGGATGAGCTCGAGCAAGGCCACCGCCTTAGCCACCCGCACCAGGAGCCGGTCCGTGTCAGCCGTGCACTGGCTCAGCACGCGGGCCATCGAGGCCTGCACGTCGGCGTCGAGCGCGGTGTGCTGCACCTCGTAAATCTGGTCTAGGGTCACCAGCCCGCCGACCGGCTGATTGGCGAGGCGCTGGCCGCGGAAGAGCTCGCCGAGGAGCTGGAGCAGGCCGCGGATCGCCTGGTCGTCTCCCTGGGCTCGGGCCGAGCGGGTCCGCAGGGCGGTGGTGATCTGTAGGACAAGGTCGATCTGCCCGGGGAGCATCGGGTAGACCTCGATGAACTCCTCCGGAGTCACTGACTCGCAGCCGTAGGCGTACAGCTTGAGGTCGGGTCGGTTGCTCTCGAAGAGGGCGCGAAGTGGCTCCTCGGCCTCGGTCCGTTTCTGCAGGAGCCGTTTGTGGACGACGTCCCTGATATTGGTCGGCGCGAGGTGGACACGGAGGCTCGGGGGAAAGCGGTCCTTCGCCCAGACGAGGAAGGAGTCGTCCGCCTCCTCGTCGAGCTTCTGCTGCCCGAGCGCTACCAGCCAGGCTCGTCCGCGGAGCGTGGCGCCGATCGCCGTCGCAAAGGCGCGCAGCCGGTCAACACGATCCCGGTAGGAGAGAACGTACTGAGAGACCTCGTCGATGATGAGGAAGAGAGTGGCGTTCGGACGGCGGAACTTCAGCATGTCGCGGATGGCCGCCACGGCTTCCTCGGGCGACTCGGAGCGGGTGTGAGTGCCGGCACGACTGGTGAACCAGGCCATGGGGTCGGTGTACCGGTCGGGATAAAGCTCGCTCATGACGTGCGAGAAATCCTCCTCGGCCAGCGAGTTCTCCTTCACGCTCGCCCACGGCTTGCCGAGTACCTCCTGGGCCTTCCCCTCGAAACGAGACCACTCCCCATCGCGCTCTAGGCGCAACTCGAAGTCGGCGACGAGGGGCTCGATGCAGTAGCCAAGGCGTCGCTGGACCTGCCGCACCGCTGCGGCGTGGATTTGCTCGCCGTCGCGCGCGATGGACCCGATGTCGAAGACGACCGCCAGTGGATCGATACGTTGGCGCACCGCGTTCCACGCTGCACGGAGCTCGGCGGATTTTGGCGAGGTGTCCCGCTGCAGCCATGCCTCCGCGAGCGAGCCACCGTCCGGCAGCGCGATGCCGTCGAGGGAGAGGCCGAGCAGCTTGGCGAAGCTCGACTTGCCAGAACCGTAGAAGCCAGAGATCCAGGCGTTGGGCAGTTCGGGGCCACCGGGCTTGCCAAGCTCTGTGGCGATGCCTGTCAGCAGCCTGACGTACTGCTCATGGATGCCCTGCGGCACGCGACGGTGGTTCGGGTGGCCCTCGGGCCAGCCGCCGGTGACGATGTACTCGGACACCTCCGCGGCGAGCTTGTCCGGAGCCTGCTCGTGGAAGTACACGACAGGCGGGATGTCCCGTGTGACGTCGGAGGCGAAGAGGTCGCGAATCAGCATGGGGGGTCCCTCAGGGATAGATCCGTGGCCGGTAGTCATTGTCCGGATTGAGAATGCCCATGAACGAGAGCCCGGTCGGGCCGCGCCGCTCACCCGGATACAGCAGGACCACCGGAACATTGCGTGTTTTGCCGTCGAGGTGGCGCAGCAGGGCTGATGACCGGATGAAGGGGTAGAGCGCTCCCGCGCGCCCGATTAAGGCGACCGTCCGGTCGATGCTGTCGGGGTGCCGGTCAGCGTACTCGCAGACGAGGCGGGAGCAGTCAGCTGCGATGCCGTCCGGCCCCTCGATAAGGGGCGAGACCTTCGACTTCAGGTAGTTCAGCCCGCGCTCCGGGTCGGTGCCGGACAGGCGACCCTCCATGGTCACGACTCGGTCGATCCAGTCCTGGCCTTGCGCCCTAACCCTGTCAATGAACAGCTTCTGCAAACTGATCGAGATGACCATCCAGCCGTTCGCGGCTAGGTCGGTGGTCAGGTGTTGCACCTCGCTGCGGAGCTTGAACTCCTCGGCCGGCTCGTACTGCACGATGGCGAACCGGTAGTTGCGCATCGTGCTGATGCGTGGGCCGTCCTCGTGGATGAGGTCCCGGCGCAGTGCGATGAACGCCTCATGCAGGGAACCATGTTGGAATAGTGGGCTCTGCTGAAACAGGGGCAGGGTCACAGGGCGGCCCCGGCCAGGCGCGAGGTGCCATCGCGGAGGGTGGCTGCTGCCCAGGCATGCAGGTCCTGGTGGCGCCAGCCAAAGTCGGTGAGGTTGCCCTGCCGTCGGAACGCGAGTCCGGGGAGCCCGCGCAGGCGCTCTTCGAGGATGGCGCCGTCAAGGCCGACCGATCTCAAGTACGGGTTGTCGAGGAGGCTCCCCTCGAACTCCGTCTCGCGTAGCAGGTACAGGAGATACTCAAGAGCCTCGTCTGGCACGCGCGGCGTCCCAATGGGGCGCGGATCCCGGTTAGACGTCACCACGGTGGCTGAGTACGCCGCGGAAAGGAGCTTGCTGGCGAACTGGATGCGCATCGTCATCGTCCAGTGGCCGGGGCCGTGCCGCCCGACCCAGGCGACCACAAGGTCCCGGGTTACCTCAGGCCGGGTCCCCGTACGGCGCTTTGCCAGGTAGATGCCCGTGAAGCGCCGGTAGAGCGGGTCGCTGAGCTGCAGGTGCCAGTGGCAGATAACCCGGCGTGTCTCCGGCAACATGTGCTGCCAGCCGTGAAGGACGGCGAGTGCCGCAGGAAAGGCGCTGAAGCGGGCTCGCATGTTGGCGAGAAGGACCTCGACGCGCGCCAGGCTCCGGGCTCCGAACCAGTATTCGTCGAATGCCTGCTGGGCGCCCACGTGCGTAGCTCCATCGGCGCGGGCCCAAAAGGCACGTGAGTCCTCCACCTCGAGGGCGCACCGTGACAGCCGCGTGTGCACGAGGGTCGTCTCGCGCGGGACCGTCACAGCGCCCTCCTGAAGTGGGGAAGCGGATAGCGCTCGGTTGCCGGCGCCAGCCCTGCGACGAGCCTGCGTGCCTGCTGACCCACGGTAGCTGGGAGGCTCCCGCTGAGCCGCCGCCCGGCCGGGAAGGCGGTTCCGCCTGCCTCGCCGTGGCCGGCGACCCAGTCCCAAAAACTATCTGGATGCCAGCCGTCATGGGTGATCGCGAGGCCCGGCAGTGCCTCGTCCGGCGTACGGCCCGAGCGCTTCAGATCCGCGAGGCGCTCCTCGATCCGCTCGTCCAGCTCGAAGCCCAGGCTGAAGAGCGAGACGATCCGGTCGGGCTCATGGTCATGGCGCCGGAGCTCCGCATCGACCCGCCGGGCGGCCTCGCGCGCGCCCTGGAGCGTGGCCCAGCGCCAGGTGGACGGCAGCAGGCGACGGAATAGGTCCTCGCCGCCGTACTCGGATGCGAGGTCACAGCGCCACCAGCCCAGCCTATGCTCTTCTCCCGTTTCACCCGCCCACGCCACGACGAGCTGCGAGGTGAGAGCCATGTCGATGTCCGACAGCGGAATCGGCTCCCGATGGCTGGCAACCGGCGCGCTTTCCACATCGAACACACTCATGGCCCGACCTTATTCGCCCCCACCAGCAACACGTGAGCCATGTTCCCCATTGGAGTGATTCCTGGGGCTGGCAAGAACCCATCATAGCGGGAGGCACTAACACAATGGCCCGGCGTTGGAGGAGATGATCTCCGCGGTGCATCGTTTGCCTCGGAGACTGAGGCGCGTCGGCGTGCTGGCCGTGATCGGCGTCGAGGGGTGTGTTCAGTCAGTGGCGTGCGCCGTGAAGCGCTGTGATTTGAGCGGAGGTGGGAGACCTTCGCCTTCGGCCTGTCGCAGCAGGTCGGTGAAGCTGAGGGCAGCCTGATCCGGGTGATGCCGGGGAGGGCGAGAGCAGCCCTGACAAAGCCGGGACGTGCCAGTACTGCCAGATGGTGCGGGTCCGGTGAGCGTGATGGAGAGGAGTACGAGAGGAACCGACGGGGACTCCCCCCGAAGTGTGGACACCGTTTGTTACGCGGCGAGTAGCACCTTATCGGGCTGCTTCTCGTAGTCGATCGGGCTGAGATAGCCCAGGCTCGAGTGCCTCCTTCGGGTGTTGTAACGGGCTATCCAGGCGAAGACCGCCAGCCGGGCCGCCCGGGCGGAGGGCCACAACCTGGCACCCTGGAGCGTCTCCCGCTTCAACGTGGCATTGAATGCCTCGGCGAGCGCGTTGTCCGCACTCGTGCCCACCGTTCCCATCGACTGGCGCACTCCCAGCTGCCTGCACACGGCGGCGAACTCAGCGGAGGTGTATTGGGCCCCATGATCGCTATGAAAGATCGCCCCGTTCAGATCCCCACCCCGCATGGCTGCCGCGGCCCGCAGCGCATCGGCCACCAGTTCGGTGCGCATGTGGTCAGCGATCGACCAGCCCGCCAGCCGACGTGAATGCCGGTCGATCACCGTCGCCAGGTACAGAAAGCGGCCCTCAGCGACAGGCAGGTACGTGATGTCACCCACGTACCGCTGGTTCGGCTCGGGTGCGGTGAAGTCCCGTTTGAGCAGGTCGGGCACCTTCTGAGCCGCCGGCTCGGGCACGGTGGTACGAACCTTCTTGCGCAGGTGCAGCCCGACGATGCGATGGGTGCGCATCACCCGCTCGACCCGCTTGTGGTTGACGTGCACGCCGCCCTCGCGTAGTTCGGCGGTGACGCGTGGGCTGCCGTAGGTGCCGTCGAACTCGGCGTGGATCTTCTTGATCCTCGCGGCGAGTTCGGCGTCGGCCTGAGCGCGGGCCGCCCGCGCCGGGGCGGTAGCCCGCCACCGGTAGAACCCCGAGCGGGAGACGGAAAGGATTCGGCACAGTCGCTTCACGCCGAAGGCGCTGGCGTGGTCGGCGACGAACTGGAAGCGACTCACCAGTTGGTCTCCCCGGCGAAATACTTGGCCGCCCGGCGCAGGATGTCACGCTCCAGCTCCAGTTCCCGGATCCGGGCCTTGAGCTGCTTGTTCTCCTCTTCCACATCGCCAGAAGGTAGAGGCGTGTTCGAGCGCTTCGGCACCGGCTTCGCCTTCTCCGGTGCGGTGCCGGCCGCCTGGGCCTGGCGCACCCACAGCCGCAGCGTCTCACGGCTGATACCAAGATCCCGAGCCACCGAGGCGATCGTCCGGGCCGGATCTGACAGGTACAGCGCGACGGCGTCGGCTTTGAACTCAGGCGGGTAGACCTTCATGACCACCAGGAACTCCTTGGTCTCCAGATCTCCATGATCTGGCACTCAAGGTGTCCACGCTCCAGGGGGAGGCTCCGACTGAGCTTCCCCTCCTAGCGTGGAGACCGGACCGGGAGAGGTTTGGTCGTGGCAGGGACCACGAGGCGCCGCTTTGATCCGGAGTTCCGGGCCGGAGCGGTGCGCATCGTCAAGGAGACCGGCAAACCCGTCTCGCACGTCGCGCGGGACCTTGGTATCAACGAGTACACGCTGCACAACTGGGTGCAGATGGACCGGCACGCCAACGGGCAGGCCGGCGGTAACAACGGCGGAGGCGGGACGCTGAAAGAGTCCGAGAACGAGGAGCTGGCGCGGCTGCGGCGGGAGAAGGCCGAGCTGGTCAAGGAGCACGCTCGAGAGAAGGCCGCGTGGGAAAAGGAA
The DNA here is from genome assembly GCF_020826795.1 of Microtetraspora sp. AC03309. Taxonomy (NCBI): domain Bacteria; kingdom Bacillati; phylum Actinomycetota; class Actinomycetes; order Streptosporangiales; family Streptosporangiaceae; genus Microtetraspora; species Microtetraspora sp. AC03309. Next base: position 86,086 of record NZ_JADDIL010000035.1, read on the forward strand.
CGCGCTGAGCTGGAAGACGAGCGTGATGTTCTCAAGCGCTCAGTGGTCTTGTGGGTGAAAGAGGCGATGGGCCGGTGAGCGTGGCGGCCTTCATCTGCTCTCAGAAGACCGACCATGACATCGACCATGCCACCTCCTGCCGGGCGCTGGGGGTGTCGCAGTCGTGGTTCTACAAGTGGAAGAACCGCATCGGCCAGACCGCCCCGACGGCGCGTGAGCAGCGGCGGGCGCGCCTGGATGAGGAGATCAAGCGCCTGTTTGCGGCATCGGGCGGCACCTACGGCTCGCCCCGGATCACGCAGGACCTGCACGCCGAGGGCTGGAAGGTGTCGGAGAACACGGTCGCAGCCCGGATGGCTGAGCTCGGGCTGGCCGGCCGCGCGCCCAAGAAGCGCCGGTCGCTGACCCGGCAGGGTAAACGGCGAGCGGCGCCGGACCTGGTCGGCCGCACATTCACCGCGGTCGCGCCGGACGTGCTGTGGGTCGGCGACGGCACAATGATCGACACCGATGAAGGGCCGCTGTACCTGGCCACGGTTGAGGACCTGTTCTCTCGCCGGCTGCTCGGCTACGCCATGTCCGAGCACCACGACGCGGCACTGACCGTCGCTTCACTCCAGATGGCGGTGGCCACCAGGGGCGGGAATGTGGACGGGGTGATTTTTCACTCCGACCGCGGGTCGGAGTACACCGCTGCCCGCTACCAGGCCGAATGCCGCAAGCACGGCATCGTGCAGTCGATGGGCCGGGTGGGATGCGCTCTCGACAACGCCGCGGCCGAGGCTTTCAACAGCACGCTCAAGGTCGAGTACGTGCACCGGCAGCGCCTCCGAACTCGGGCCGAAGCCCGCGTGAAGATCGCAACCTGGATCACCGACTTCTACAACACAAGAAGGAGGCACAGCGCCAACGATGGACTGTCGCCCATCACATTCGAGCATCAGATGACCGAGAAGAGGCACACTTCAACGGCCCTGCTGAGGGCCGCTGTGGCATAGGACGTCTCCACGTTTTCAGGGGATTGACATTGCGTCGTATTCGGGAGGTCGCCATGACCACGTGGCTCATGCAAAACGTGAACCAAAGCCCCGACATACGCGCCGAATTCGACCCTCGCATCGCATCGTTGCGGAATGACATATTGCCGTGCGCCTGGCGGCCCTTCTAATTAGTCTCCTGGAACCACTCGTCAGCACTTGCGACGGACGCGATCGGCTGTCGGTAGGCAGTCATGCGTCCTTCCACCTCCTCGACGGCTCGCTGCACGAGGTCGCCCGGCCAGGCCGCGGGCGCTCGGAGCACTTCATCCGGCAGTTTCACCCGCATCGAGCCAAGCTTGATGTTGCTCGCCCAGCCACCCACAGGCAGGACCGAACGGCAGTTTCGCAGTACATCAAACCTGATCGTTTTCCCCTTGCCAGCGATGCCGACTAGTTCGCGCAGGTCGCCCATGCCAGGGTGGAGCAGCGGTGTGAATTCCTTTACGAGGCGCTTGTCGATCTGCTCGACGCTGCCCTCGGTCGCGACGACGCGCACCAGCCACAGGAGCTTTGGTGACAATTGGATCTGATTTAGTCGTAGTGGGCCCTGGAGCGTCAACTTGCGGGCTGCGGAGAATCTGCTGTACGCCTTGAGCCCTTCCCGCATAGCCCGGTAGTGCCTTGGCGCCAAGCTATCGACCAACTCGTTGAGCTGACCAGCGAGCCCGATCAGGACCGCTTGGTGTCCCCGGGTGAGTAGTGAAAAGACCCAATGACGTGACTCCAACTCTTCCCTGGCCATCGCCAAGCGCTGATGCCACCAGTCCACGTTCCCTCGGTTGTCACGCATCTCGGCCTCGACCTTCAGAGCCGACGCCAATTCCGGATGCCTGGACCTGACCATGTCCGCAATGGTGGCGAGGTCGACACCGAGCGAGATAGTGGCGACTGCCTGCCTGAGTACCCAGCCGTCGCCCCAGACCTCGGCCACCTGGATGAGCCGGTCCTGCCACTCCTGATCGCTCGCCGACATTCCGGGATGCTCACGCAGCTTGTTTGTGGCGCTCACGACCTCTGCGAGCAGGCTGTCGCTGAACTTGCGCCGAACCTGTGTAAGAGCCGCGCTTGATCCAGTTGTCCTGTCTACTGCGGTCGCCAGTGACGGGAGAAGCTGCGCGACCGCCGCGCCTTCGACGAGTTGCCCAACCGGAGTTGTCGGGTCCCAGCCAAGAAGAGCATCGCCGGCGCCATCGTTGATCTCATTCCGCACCACGATGAGGACATCGTCGGCGGTACCGTTGTAGCCGCCCTGCTGCAGTATTTCGGTCGCCCAGACCGTGTCCGACGTGACGACTCGAAGTAGTGCGGCCAAGTCTGATTCCCGCCGCGGTGACAAGTCGCTGAGCAGGCCAAGTTGACCAGCCGTCTGCAGCCATGCCCAGTTCGACTGCTGGTGCTTCCACCACCAGTCCGCAAGGTTGTCGTAGGAAACAGCATGTCTTCGAAGGCAGGCCGCTAACGTCGCCCGCATGACTGGGGACTGCTCGTCTTCGAGCCGTTCTTTCACGTGTTCTACCACCTGGGAACGACCCGCGCGCTCAGACAGAAAGAGTGCTGACCCCGAAACGTCGAGCAGCCCGTCCTCAGCCAACACCACTCCAGGGCCTTCAAGGATGAAGTCAACGACCTCTCGAATTGGGTCGTCGTTCTGCCCTTCGTATGTCCGGTCGTTCAGGAACAACGCGGCAGTCGAACGAAGCATCGGATGGAGGCCGAGGTCGCGATCCTTGCTCAACTGGCGCAGATTGTGCCGGATGCCGCGCACCTCGCCCTTGGAGAACATACCCACAAAGAACCGACAGACGTTGGACCAGTACGGGCGCACCAGGAGCGCGTTGAGGCAGTCGTCGCGTGAGTTTCTATGGCCTTTGATGGTTGCGTTCTCGAAAATGTAGAGCGCGGCAAAGTATTCGCGCAACGACTGCACCTCGAATTGGAACATGCCGGTGTCGCGCTCGACCAGGCACAGAACCCGCGTCGTGAAGGCCGAGAACAGCTTTTCGGTCAGCTTCTGTCCGTCCGCACGGCCTGCGAGGTGCTCGCGAAGCAGCGCTTTGAGGTGTTCACGCTTGATCGCCCCGGCCGTTTGACCTTCCTCGGCTGAGGTCTGGAGATGCCAAGCCAAGAACGCATGAATGTCCTCGATGATCTGCCGCTCCTGGGCGAGTAGCGGCTCCTTGTCCTCACGCTGCTCCCGATCAAGGAACGTCTTGAGGTACTCACTGTAGAGCTCTGTGCGCTGTTGCGGCAGCAGTTGCCGCCGATACAAGAGATGCAGCAAGATCGCGAGCTGCATTGGGTACGCCGCCAGCTCCCGGATGTGCGGCACGTGCTGGTTGTCCATGAACGTCTGTTGCAGCCTATCCGTGGCCTCTGGTGTAAGTCTGGCGACCACCGCCCACTGCTGCAGATACTGCAGCCGGAGTCCTTGAGACAACCGCCGCAGGTTCAGCCGCGGGAAGGCACTCGATGACCAAAGGGCTGACGTCGTGGCGCCCGGCCGCGTGCCGACCAGGACGACGAGGTCCGGCGACGCCTGCTCCAGGCGGACCTGCGTTGCAACAATCTCGTCGCTGACCATCTCGCGGTGCTTAAGGTTGGCCACCTCATCGAGTCCGTCTAGCGCGATGAGAACTGCCTCCGTCGAGACGAGTGTGGCTAAGTCGTCTACTTCAAAGCTCAGGCCGCCGCTGCGTCGTTTGATCTCCGAAGCGATGTACTCCTCGATGCTTGGCCACTGCTGAGCGTCGTTCCTGCCTTTGTCGTCGCCCTTGCGCGGGCGGTCGCTCTTCGCAGGCTTCAGGTCCCTCGTCTGACGGCTTGCCCACATCGCGTAATTGCGTAAGTCCAAGCGAATTGGCACGCGCGGCACCTTAGTGACTTCGGCAAGCTGTTGTTTCTTGCCGTCGTAGGTGTCATGGCCAAGCCGTCGGGCCCGGTGGAACTGGCAAACGTATTGGAGCAGCGTCGACTTGCCTTGGCCAGGCCCCCCGACGAGAAGGGCGCTGCCCGACCAGTCAGGGTGCAACAGAGCCTGCGCTGCGCCCGTCACGATCTGGTCGTCGGCGCCCTCAGCCGCCTCCAGATCACCTGGATGCTCGGTAGCGATGCGCCCCATGAGTTCGGCGACTCTGGCGTCAGGTCGACAGCCGAAGGGAACGTCCACGAACATCGAGTCGACGCTCGGGCCGTGCAGGTCGACCTGCTCAAAGAGAACCTTATTATCGAACGTGTATTGGTCGGCGAGATAGGCGCGGATGGTATTGCCGATCCGGTCTCGGCGTGCTTGTTGTTTCTCATGGTCGCTCCGCATCTTTATGAGCGCGTCGACCTTGTAGCCAGCTCCGTTGTTCGCATCAATCATCGTGTGGTGCGTCGGGCAGAGCAGGATGAGATTGTCGTACGTGTCCAGCTTGTCCTTTGGGTAAGCAGGGTCGTGGCGCGGCCCCTTGGGCCTGGCAGACCGGATATGGGCCTCCTGGGCGACCACCGTGACAAGCTCCGCTCCAGTGCTCGCGTCGGCATCATCGATGGTGAGTTCCTGCCTACACCCCGGGAAGGCACAGATGTTGCACGCGCGTGTCCAGAGCACCTTGCGATCTTTGGGGGAGATGGACACAGGATCCTCTTCGTCCGGCCAGTACGCAGCAGCAACATGAATTCTTTCAGAGATACGCGACAGTTGCGGCGGTTCCCGCACATTACGGGAGATCGATTTCGGGCAGCGGAGGTGAAATGGGACAACTGTGGAGGTTTAGTCGCAAGTCGTACCACTAGCCTCGATGATTCGTGCGCCCAGCAGGAGGTGAAGCCGTGACGTAGCGGTGGATCTTGCTGTTCGTAAGCTCGTCATCGCTTGCCGGTGGAAGTCCGGTCCGGGTAGCTGCCAGGAGGCTCGGTAGCAGGCTGGCGGTTTCGTCTGGAAACGGGCGGGGTCGAAGCCCAGCGTCAAAGGCCCTTTCATGGGGGAGCAACGATGCGGTCCGTAGCATGAAGCCAAGCCTGCGGCGTCGTTAGAGGTCCCGGCCGTGAGGTCGGGAACCAGGGAGAGCCGAGCTCCCGAATCCAGGGTGAAGGTGTGGACGATCACAGAATTGAGCAGCCCTGTGCTCACGTAATTGACCAGGTCCCGGTCTGATTTCTG